>CAKZMS010000200.1 GCA_937128785.1 uncultured Opitutaceae bacterium
CGTGCTGATGTGCGATCAGTTGGGGAGGATCGCCGCCGCTGATCCGGCGGAACGAAAACGCTCCATCGAAGGACACACCCGTTGGATGGAAACGGCGGCAGAGTTGGGTTGTCCCTTTCTGCGCGCGAATCCGTATGGCGAGGGCTCCTACCTAGAGCAGCTGAAACGCGGCGCCGAAACCCTGCACACGTTGGCTGAACGCTCAGCCAACTTCGGCCTCGAAATCCTGGTCGAGAATCATGGTCACCCCGGCAGCAATGGCGCCTGGTTGGCCATGTTGATCGAACAGGCGGATCACGAACGACTCGGCACTTACACCGACCTCGATAACTTTTTTATGGGTGGATGGAATCTCGACCCGGAGCGTCGGTATGATCGGACCCAGGGTCTGTTGGATTTGGCGCCCCACACCAAAGCGATCAGCGCCAAAACCCATGATTTCGGTCCGGATGGTGAGGAAACGACGATCGATTATCAGGCGTGCCTCAAAATTCTGCTCGATGCCGGATTCACCGGGCTGGTGGGAGCGGAGTATGAAGGCAAGCGCTTGAGCGAAGCGGAAGGCTCGCGGATGACCGTCGAACTTCTCAGGCGCGAGCAGCAGCGGTTCGCCTAAGGGAGGGACCAGTTCCGTCTGATCCGCAGTCACTGGGCTTAGGAGGGTTGAGTCGACGGCGGACAAATTTTAATCTGAGATAGTCTGAGGAAATTATGGTCAAGGAACAGCAGCGGAGTGGCCTTCGTTCTCTTTGTGACCGTCTGTGAAAACCAGCAGGCTGACGGTTGTAGCGCCGTGCTTCAGCCGGCACTGGTCCTACGGAAAACGCCGGCTAAAGCACGGCGCTACGCGTGGGTCTGCCGGTGATTATCTGAGCAAATCCGTGGTTCAACCCGCGGCGGAATCAGTTCGTTACTTCGAGCGTGAAGCTATACTCGTAGGTGCCGGCGGGGATTTGGTAGTGCGGCAGCGGCGCGGCATTTTGACTCCAGGAGTCATTGCCACCGAGGCCGGTTTGCACGAGGTCGGCGTTGACGGTCGTGACCTCGCCGGTGGTCAGATCCGGGGTGTGGGTCGCGTTAGCGAGAGTCTCGGCGGAGTAGGGCCAGACCGACATGCTGAGCAGTTGGGCTCCGTTGATGGTGAGGGTGCGACCGTTGTCTTCGTGCAGACTCAACCAACGCACATCGGTGCGGTTGCCGTGTTCCTGCGGTCGTACGTAGGGTTCGCCGAACTCCGTCACGGCGAGTTCATAGACATCGACTTCGGCCGCGTGGCGACGATCGATGTAGTTCTCCATCGGGCCGCGGCCGTAGTAGGTCGCCTGATCGAAACTCGGTGACACGCCAAAGGTCATACCCACGCGGAGCAGGGAAGGGAGTTCGGCGTCGGCCTCGATTTTGAGCGAGACGGCGAGTTCGCCGGTGGCGGCGAGTTCGTAGCGCGTAGTCACGGTCACCAAATCCTGGTGACGGGCAACCACGTCGATCACGCTGAGGCCGTTTTTCGCCGCCGGGGAAACCGATTCGATCTGTAGGAGTCCGGGCAGGTCACGCCAGAGCTGACGGTTCTGCGGCGTGCGCCAGCCGCGGGTGTCGTTGTCCGTCGGCACCCGCCAGAAGTTGGGCGTGATCGGGCTGACGAGCAGTTCCTCGCCGTTCATTTGGTAGGAGGTGACCAGACCTGTCGCGGAATTCAGTTTCAACTGAGCCCGGGAAGCGCTCAGCGTAATAATGCCATCTTTTTCCTCAATGGTCGGAGCATCCCCGTGGGGTGCCTGCACGCCTTCGGGAACAAAGAATGGCAGGGCAAACTGTTCTTTCGCGACCTCATGACCGGCATGGGCCCAGAGGGTATCGTTGGTGAGATGGGCGCTCAGCCGCAGCCAGTATTCCTTACCCGGCACAGGATCGATGGGCGCAAACGGCACGCTGAGGGTATCGTGGTCGCCGGGCACAACGGAATGCGCAGGGAGTATGCCAGACTGCACTTCGTCGCCGTCGGCTGAAACCGTCCAACGCAATTCGAAGGTGTCGAGATTGGTGAGGGCGTGGCGATTGAGCACGCGCACCTGGCCGGTGGCCAAATCGGCGGCCTCAAATCCGATGGGCTGGAAGATGTATTTGCTTTCCTCGATGGCGGGTTTGGGGCGTTGGTCGCTGGCGATGATGCCGTTGAGGCAGAAGTTACTGTCGTTGGGCGTGTCGCCGTAGTCGCCGCCGTATTGGAAGAAGGTCGAGCCGTCGGGTGCGGTTTCGGCCAGGCCCTGGTCCACCCAATCCCAGATGTAGCCGCCGATCAGATTGGGGTGAGCGGTCACAAGGTCCCAGTAGTCACTGAGATTACCTAGTGAGTTGCCCATGGCGTGGGCGTATTCGCACATCAGGATCGGTCGATCGATGTAGGGACTCTGCGCGAGTTCGAGGAGGTCTTTCGGCGCAGGATACATGCGGCTGATGACGTCGACGTAGGCGGGATCGTCAGGGTTGCCCATGCGCGCAACGCGCGGCGTGCGGCGATCATTGTGGGGTAGATAGGCCGCATGGGTGGGATCTCCCTGTGCGCCTTCGTAGTGCATAAAGCGGGTGGGATCGTAGTCCTTGGTCCAGAGTGCGGCGGCAGCGTGAGCCGGGCCGGTGCCGGATTCGTTGCCGAGCGACCAGGAGATGATGGAAGGATGGTTTTGGTCGCGGATGACCATGCGGGCGACGCGGTCGACCATGGCGGCGGTCCAGCTGGGGATGTTTGAGATCTTGCCGCGCAGGCCGTGCGTCTCGATGTTGGCCTCGTCCATGACGTAGATGCCGTAGCGGTCACACAACTCATAGAAGTATGGGTCATTGGGGTAGTGGCTCGTCCGCACCGAGTTGAAATTATAGAGCTTCATCAGCTCCACATCGCGGCGCATCTCTTCGCGGGTCACGGTCTTGCCATTGATATCATCGTGATCGTGCCGATTTACGCCGATGAGCAGGGTTTCGCGACCGTTGATCAGGAGTTCAGCATTGGCGCCGAAACGAACATCGCGAAATCCAACCAACGTGCTACGGACGTCGATCTCGCGTCCCCGTGCATCGGTCAGGGCGAGGGTGAGGGTATAAAGGTTGGGGGCCTCGGCGGACCACAAGAGGGGACGGGCGACGTCAGCTTCCAGGAGCGCAAACATCACGTTGTCGCGTTGCGGCCAACCCTCGTTCACGATGGCGTGGGCGGCGATGGACAGGGGTTCTGCCAAAACGGATTGACCCTCGGCGTCGTAGAGTCGTGCGGTCACGGTCCAGTCTTCCACATCATGGCCGAAGGGCAGCTCGATTTCCGGCCGGATCTGAAGTTTGGCGTCCTGGTAGTTTGCATCCAGCACCGTGCGCACGCGGAAGTTGCGCAGGGCGACGGTGGGCTCGGCGAGGAGCAGGACCTCACGGTGGATGCCGCTCATGCGCCAATGATCCTGGTCTTCCAGATAACTGCCATCGCTCCACCGAAACACCTGCACGGCGAGCCGATTGGTGCCGGGCTGAACGGCCTCGGAAATATCGAACTCGGCGGGTAGCCGGGCATCCTGGCTGTAGCCCACGCGTTCGCCGTTCACCCACACGTAGAAAGCGGAGGATACGCCACCGAAATGCAGGATGATGCGGTGATCGCGCCAGTCGGTGGGCAGCTCGAATTCACGCACGTAGGAGCCGACGGGATTGGCGCGATCGATCAGTGGAGGGTTGGGGGTGAAGGGGTAGGTGATGTTGGTGTAAATCGGCGTGCCGTAGCCGCGGCGTTCCCAACAGGACGGAACGTCAATCGTGTCCCAATGGGAGGCGTCGTAGTCGGTCGCGAAAAAGTCCGTGGGGCGATCCGCGCTGTCCGGGGTGAACTGGAATCGCCAATCACCGTCGAGTGAAACCAGCCGGGCAGCAGTGCGATCGTAGGCGAGGGCATCGGCTTCGCTGGCATAGGAGTAGGACGTGGCGCGGGCCGGTAGTTTATTGATGCCGAAGACGGCTTCGTTTTCCCAGTCGGGCCGATCGACTGCGAAGAGGTGAGTGGCCGCAGCCGAGAGCAAGACAGCGGCGCAGCAGCGCGCCAACCGGAGAGGAAGAGGCAGGGCTTTCATGGGAGGGTAGGCGTCAACGCCGCCAGAAGCTTGAACGCATTGGGCGGGTAGCAGGAGTCAAAACTCTGAGCGGATATTGGCTTTTTTAGTGAATCCATTCAGTGGATTCCCACCCGCGAAATACCGGGAAAACCAGGGAGGCAGCCGGTGGGGTAAAAATCACGAATGTCGCGGATTGCCCGGATGGTATGGATCTGCGTCGGTGTATGCTGCGATGAATTTGACCTCGCCCTGGCTCCACCGCACTTCGTTTGTCCCGAATGCGACCAGCCAAGGGATCACGCGGGGACGGTGGCCTACCGCACAATCCGGACCCAACGGATCGCGCCGAGTGCGGAAACCGGGAGTAGGGGAGTCGCTCGGGATGATTTCGCGATTCCTCTCGCCCGGAGTGATTTCTCTTTGAGTCGGCGCGGAGTCTGCTGGCAGATACTCCATGCCCTACATAGCAGATCAGGAAACGGTCGCTTTTGTGCAATCGCTGCCGAAGACCGAGACCCACCTCCACACCGATGGCGCGCTGCCCATGGCCCTGCTGCGGCAGGCTTTTCCCGGGAAGTTTGTCGAAGATCCCCCGATGTGGGCGGATGATTTTCGATATACGAGTTTCGATCATTTCATGGAGCTGATCGGCCACTACGTGGCACCCTTTTTTGATTCGCCGGACCGGTTCCACGCGGCCGCCCAACAGGTCCTGTCCGATTGCAAGAACCAAGGGTGTCGTTATGTCGAAACGAGTATCCATCTGCCGGCCCTGCAGTATGCCGGGCTCGATTTGGATGAAGTGGTGGCGGCGGTGCGGTCGGCCAAACCGGAAGGAATGGAGCTGCGGTTTTTTGTCGGCATGTCTCACGACGCCTACACCGGACGCGGGCAGGAGCTCATTGATCAAGCGTTGCTTCACCCGGGGATCGACGGATTCGATTTGCACGCCGAGGAATACAAACCGATGGAGCCTTGGACGGAACGGATTTGGGCCGAGGCGCGGGCCAACGGCAAGTTCACCAAGGCGCATGCCGGCGAGTTCATGCCCGCCTCATTTGTGACGTGGTGTCTCGACCACCTGAAGGTAAACCGCATCGAGCATGGCGTGCGGTCCATCGAGGACCCGGAACTGGTCAGGCGCCTCGTGGCGGAGGGCGTGACGCTTGATGTCTGTCCGATCAGCAACGTGAAACTGGCGGTGGCCGGCGTGCCGGACATGCCGTCCCACCCCATCCGTCCGCTATTCGACGCCGGGGTGCGGGTCACGGTGAACTCCGACGATCCGTTTATGTTCGGGAACACCCTGAGCGAAGACTACTATGCGCTCATGCAGGATCTGCGTTTCACCAAGCGCGAGATCATCCAACTCGTGCGCAATGGCTGGGACGTCGCCCTGATGGACGAGGCGGCCAAGGCGCCCCATTACGCCGAGCTCGATCGCATTGAGGCGACGTTGCCGGCGGACGATTGATCAGACCATTTCCGCATCATCGTCGGCGGGCCGGGTGAAGAGGGGGGCGAGAAACATAATGACGGCCATCACCAGGTAACCGACGGCCCATTTCACCCCCGGGGCCAGACTTCCGACCACGTCGGCGAACCCGACCGTATAGGTGTGAATGAATCCGATCGAGGACAGCGCCGCGCCCGCGAGGAACCAAATCCCGGCGACATTGAAGCGCCGTTCGATGATCGCGACGGTGGCGGCTGCCAACACCATCGACGTGTAGATGTAACCCTGCTCTAGGGCGAAGATGCCGTCGGCATAAAGGCCGACCGCGGAGTGGGCCCCGGCAATCATCTCGGCGTCGAAGGGCTGCTCACTGCCGTAGCCGGCCGCGCGAAACCCGTTCTTGAGCACCAAGGCAGCAAAATAGCCGAGGGCCGGCAACAGGCCCAACGCGATGGCCGGCGCGTGCGATTTGGGGGTGGTTTGAAACGCCTGCGCTCCCATCATGATGCCGATCCAGATCAGGATCGCCATGCCCGCCTCCACCGGGATGACAAACCCGATGAGCGATAGTGACCCCGTGAAGCATATCGTTGAAATTACCACGGCGTTCAAAGTCGAATAGCCGGCCCGCGCCCCGAGCGCTTTCCAGCCGTTGTGGCCGATGTAAAGCGTGGTCGGGAAGGGAGAACCGAAGCCGGCCGCCGCCAGGGTGCCCAGCCCGTTAAACATCAACACCGGCTTGGGCGCGTAGCGATCACCCCTGGCCGCGGCGGCTTCGATGTTCTGCAGGGAAAGCACGAGATTGATCAGCCCCATCGGCAAGATCACCGGGAGGAAAGGCCAGAGGTAAGGGAGCGCATCGATGAGGTCCCCGATCACAGGTATCGGAAGGTGCAGACCGAGTTGTGAAGTGTCCCACGTGCCCACCGGCACCAATCCGCCATCGCCGCGATAAAACGTCCACGCGGCGACAGTGCCGAGCACCAGAATGATCAGCCCGGCCGGGATGCCGCCCCGAATCTTCACCCGTCCGAAGTAAACCAGCATTACGAGAGCCAGCGTGCTCAGTCCGACCAGGGGGTAGGTGTAGGCCCGAAAAACGAAGTCCATTGCGATCAGCGCGATCCCGATCCCCGCCAATGCCGCCAACAGCGCGGCCCGCGGCGTCACCCGCTGCAGGTGCGTCACCACAAACGCCCCGAGAAATTCAATCAGCCCCGAGCCGAAACAGGCCGCCAACCCCGCGAGCCAGGCCAACCGATCGGCCTCGTCCTTGGTCATGCCCTCCGCCAACGCCATGCCTTGGGCCGGCAACATCACCTGTAACACGAAAACGAATACAGTGAGCAGACTGATGCCGTAGGGCAGGGCGCAGACGTCCCGCCGGTTTTCCTGGCGGGCGAGGCGCAGGGCCATGCGCGCGTAGTAAAGGTTGCCGATAACCAGGCCGATGGCCGTGGCGGGCAGGATCTGACCAAAAAACAGGTCCGGCGAAAACCCCAACACGCCCAGACACAGACTGCTCATGAGCAACAGCATCAACAGGTTGTCGAGCCCCAGGGCGAACAATCCGTCCCAATCGCCTTTGACCACAGCTTTCATGGTCTTCCCTCGGCAGCACCGGACGTGCCGACCGGCCATGAGAACAATTCATGCTGATGCGGTCAGTTCCTCCCATACCCGCCAAGGGGTCAGGGGGAGTTCACGGGCGGTGATACCGATGGCGGCGCGCACGGCGTTGGCCACCGCCGGGGCGACTCCGTTGGACGCCAACTCACCGATCGCCTTGGCCCCGAGGGGGCCGAGCGGGTCGGGCCGTTCACAAAACTCGATGTGCATCGGGATCCGGTCTCCCCAACCGGGAATCCGGTAGCGTCGTAGCGTGGGATTGGCGACGGAGCCATCGGGCGCGATCTGCAGATCTTCCCACAATGTCCAGCCCAGGGCCATCATGATCGCGCCCTCCACCTGCCCGCGCGCGGCGACGGGATGCAAGACTCGCCCGGCATCCAGCGCCGTCATGCTCTCCAGGACCCGAATCTGCCCGGTTTCGGTATCGACGGCCACACGCATGCCTTGCACGGCAAAACTCACACTGGTGCGATCCGGGGCGAAGGTGGCTCGGGCGGTGCGTCGTTCGGTGGGGTGGCGGGGTGCGTCGTCCCAGTTCGGGGGCGTCGACGCGAACAACGTTTCGATCAGGGAGCGGCAGGCACGTCGCACGGCTTCTCCGGCCACCGAGGCCGTGGCAGAGGCGAAGGAACCGGCATCGTAGGGGGTGTCTCCGGTATCGGCCGTGATCACATCGATGCGCTCGGCGGGCAACCCGGTCACCTCGGCGGCGATCGTCGCGAGTAGGGTGTCCGTGCCGGTGCCCACGTCGGCCGCGCCGCTGCGCAGGGTCAACCGACCCGACTCCTCCCAAGTAACCGTGGCGCTGGATCGATGCATCGGTCCAGGCCCGGCCGTGATCAAACCCACCGCGAAGCCCGTGCCTGTTTTCCATTCCGGACCGGAGGGAGGCTCGACCCGGTCGCCGCCCTCCGACCACGCCTTGACCCGGGCAAGACACATCTCGAGCGCGTTGGGGCTCAACTCATGTTGAGCGGCCGATTCTGCGCCGATCGTGAGGGGGTCGCCGGGGCGCACCAGATGAGTTTTGCGGAAATCCAAGGGGTGTTCGCCCGCCGCATGGGCGAGCGCTTCGACGGTCGATGCCACGGCGAAAACCCCCTGCGCGCCTCCGTAGCCCCGGTAGGCTCCGGCCGGCACCGTAAGGGTGTAATAGGCCTGGCCCACCGCCTTTTTGGCCGCAAACCGGTAGGGGGCCAAGCCCTCGAACAAGGCGCAATGTAGCACGCCGGAAGCATGATTGCCGTAGGCCCCGGTATCGGCTTCGGCCGTCAGGCCGAGGCGGTTCCATTTCCCGTACTCGTCGAAGCTGACCTGCGTCGTGAGTTCCATCGGGTGACGGGTCGTGGTGGCGATGAATTCCTCTTCCCGGGTGAATTCCCAGACCACCGGACGCTGCAAACGCAGGGCCGCCCAAGCGACGAGGTCCTCGGTCAGCATCTCCTGCTTGTTGCCGAAACCGCCTCCGACGCGAGGTTTGCGCACGCGGATTTTTTCCATCGGCAACTGCAGCAGGGCCGCGAGTTTGGCCTGCACAAGGAAAGGCACCTGTGTGCTGCTCGTCAGATCCAGCCCGCCGTCACGGGGGACGGCCCAGGTCACATGCGGCTCAAGGTGCACGTGCTGGGCGCGGTGCGTGCGAAAATGCCGGGTTTCGATGACCGGGGGCGAGTGGGCATCGGCGGGGGCATCCCACGCGGCGCTGGCCGTATTTACCGAAGCAATCACGTTGGGCGCAGCGTCTGGCGCAGTCGGGTGCACGGGCACCTCTCCTCGTTTGGCTTCAGCGAGGGTGGTGACGGCCGGTTGCGGGGTGGCGTCGATGAGGAGCGCGGTCAGCGCGGCCCGGGCCTGCGCCGGGGTCTCGGCCACCACGGCCGCGACGCGTTGGCCGGTGAACCGGATCTCACCATCAAGCATGCGCAGGTCGGGCGGGTCGCGTTCGGGCAAAGCATGGCAGCCGGAGGAATAGCGGACATCCGGCGTGTCGGCCGGGGTAAAGATGGCCACGACCCCCGGCATGGCTTCCGCCCGCGACGTATCAATTGAATTGATACGCGCATGCGCCCAAGGTGCCCGCCAGACGGCGAGGTGCAGGGCCTCGGCGGGGATGATGTCCGCCGTATAGCTGCTGCGACCGGCCAGCAAGGCGGGGCCGTGACGATCCGGCGGGCAATCCGGGTGGTCGGCCAGGCGGGAGTGCCCCTCGATGGCGTCGGCGATGGCGGCGTAACCGGTGCACCGGCAGAGGTTGCCTTTGAGCGCGTTGTCCACCTGGCCGGGCGGCGTGGCCGCGAGGGTGGTGAGAAACCCGGCGGTGCAATAGCCACACTGAAAAGCTTGGGCGGCGTGCCAGCGCTCCACCCCGGCAGAACCTTCCGCCAGCTGAGCGAGCGTCTGGACCGGGCGATCCGCCGCGCGTTGGGCGGGCGTGAGACAGGCGTGCACGGCGGCGCCCTCAAGGAGCACGGTGCACGCCCCGCAATCGCCGGTGCCGCAACCGAGTTTAGGTGCGGTCCGCCCCGCGGCCCGCAGCCAGGTCAGCAGGGATTGGCCGGGGAAGGTTTTGCCGAGGCAGGACTGTCCGTCGACCTCAACCTTCATGTTCGAGCGCTCTCCAGTTGAGCCCAGGCGCGGCGGAGGAGCACGGGCAGGATGCCGCGGCGGTATTCGGCCGGCCCGAGATTGTCGGTGAGGAATGGGATCCCGCTCAACCCCGCGGCCGCTTCATCCGCTGAGCGCGCCAGCACGGTTTGAGGGGAGGGGGTGCCCGCGCTCACCACGACACGCACCCGCTCAGGTGCGGCGTCGGTCTGCCAAACCCACACGGAAAGTGTGGGCGGGCTGGCGGCGTTGAGACGGAGGTGTTGGACCGCCCCACGGCCCCGCATGCTGTCCGGGGCGAGATGCACCCGTCGGACCAGTTCGTCCGCGGCCAATGCGGTGGTTTGGTCACCGGTTTGCAGTGCGGTCGCTGCGAGGTGTCGCGGGGAGATACCCGTCCCGCGCTGCACTTCGATCCTCGCCTCCCACAGGGTCATGAGCGGGTTCATGACGCCGAAGGGTAGGGCGAGACCGAGGTTTCCGCCGAGGGTCGCCTGGCACAGGACCTTGGATGACGCGGCGGTGGCAGCCAGAGCCGCCCGGGCCAGTCGGCTTGCCTCTGGCCAGCGGGCCAGATGGTCCGGCAGCGCACTCAGGCTGATCATCGCTCCGAGGGCGAGGTGCTTTCCGTCGTCCGTGACATCGTCCCACCCGCGGCCGGCCAAATCGATCCAAGTCGGCTTGGCGGCAGTGGGTTCGCTCATCAACCACGTACCCCCGGCCAGGGCTTGGGCGGTTGCGTGGGGTGGAGAATCGGACTTAATTTGGGCGAGACCGGCGACATCCATAACAGTTGGCACGTGAACAGCTTTTTTGATGCCGTTCCTCGATAGTGCTCAAATAATTACCCCGATTGCTCACAAATGCCCACCTCGATCTCGCCCGCCATTCCTCTTTACCAACCGCCTGGGCGCTCCGATGGGGATATGAATCCGACCTATTTCAGCGGACCCTCGACGGCCTTCTTGAAGCCTTATCAGGAAATGGGTCCGGTGTTTCGCACCCGGATATTCGGGCAGGAACAGGTCGCCCTCGGCGGGGTGGAGGCGAATCGTTTCGTATGGGGCAACAACGACTTGTGGGACTACCACACGAGCAATCGGATGTTTCGGGAGCAGTTCAGCGACCGCTATCTCAACCAGCTGGACGGGGCGGAGTATCAGCACAAGCGGCGACGGGTGAACCAAGGGTTCAAGCCCAGCATGCTCGCCTCGCACGCGGGCTCGATGGCTGAGGTGCTGCACCGTGAGATCGCCAAGCTCCCCGAAGGCCGTACGGAGTTGCGCCTCTTTTGCATGCGGGCCGTCATCAAAATGACCTCACAGGTGCTGCTGCAGACGGATCTGCCGGACGGCATGGATACCACCATGGCGATCAGCAACAAGGAGATGCTGCGGGCCAGTTCTTTGGGTTGGAAACGCTGGCTATGGTATCAATACCCGCCGAAGCGCTTCCGCCGTTGGAAAATTTTTAAGTTTCTGGGCCAGGTGATCGACGAGCGTGACGCCAACCCGCAGGCGAAAAACAACGACGACATCCTCTCACTGATCCTGCAGGCGATCACCCCGGAGGAGCGGGCGTCCATGCCGCGCCACGAGCTCATCCACGACCTCTCCCAATTGTTCATGGCCGGATCGACCACGTCCTCGATGATCATCTGTTGGGCCCTGCTCCAGAGCCTGGCCGATGAATCTTGGCTCGGCGAACTGCGCACTGAGTTGGCGCCCTGGGATGCGGCCAATCTCACCGGCATGGCCAATTTTCCGCGACTCAAGGCGACCGGATTGGAGACCGAGCGCATGCGTCCGGGGGTCCCGGTCTTCAACCGCACCTGCGGGAAGGACTTCGAATTCGAGGGCCATGCGGTCAAGGCGGGCACGCCCGTCCTGCACCTGCACACCTTGGCCCACTTTCTCGAGGAGTGTTACGAGGATCCGCTCGTCTTCCGCCCGCAGCGTTTCATGGAGAATCCGGACCTGCCTGATCGTTGGGTGCACGGCACCTATGGCGGCGGCGCGCACCAATGTGTGGGGCAACCGTTGGCGCGGCTCCAACCGGCCATCGCGATCGCGGAGATCTTGCGCAACTACGACCTCGAGTTCGACGAGAAGCCCTCGCTGGAGGAGCGCTACGACTCCGTTACCGCTCCCCGCGAAAAAGCCCTGATGGTGCGCTTCGTCAAACGCAGCTGAGGGCGGCGGAGAGGCAGGATAGTTTTAGCCCACGGAATACACGGAAAGACACGGAAAGCGGAGAGGCAGCTGTTGGATATATAACCGAAGATCACACGGATTCCTCCGATTGATCCAGGCTCTGTTGTAATGGATCAGAGTTAATCTGAGCAATCTGCGGTCAAAAATACCGGCGGAGTGGCCTTCGCTTCCTTCTGTAAAAACATCAGGCTGACGGCTCTGCTCCCCTCCGCTCGCTCCTGTAAAACCCAGCAGGCTGACGGTCTTCCTTCTCTTCGTTTCCTTCTGTAAAAAACCAGCAGGCTGACGGACTGAAACAACGCCGGCTGAAGCACGGCGCTACGTCACCCAAATACCGGGGGCAGCTCGACGTCGGCGGCCGCGATGAGACCGTCGATCGTCGCCACCTCTTCCGTGCTGAGATACTCACCGCCGCCGATCGCGTTGGCTTCAGCCTGCGCGATCGTGCGCGCGCCACATAGCACGTGCGTCACGCCTTTGGCCGTCGACATGGCCGACCAGTTGATCACGAGCTGCGCGATCGTCAGTTCGTATTTGTCGGCGAGGGGCTGCAGCTGAGCGAGCAGGGCGGAGATCTTCTCCCGCGATTCGGTCGAGAACCGCGGGCTCCAACTGCGCACATCTTCCTTCGGAAATGTCCGCTCCGGCCCGATCTTTCCGGACAACAGTCCCATCGCCAGAGGCGAATAGGCCAACACCGCCACGCCCGCATCCGCGCAGGCGGTAAAGAGTGACCCAACATGTTGTTGATCAAGCATGCTGAACTGCTCCTGGGCGGTCGCGACTTCGCCGGCCGCTTGGTAGTCCGCGAGTTGCGCCGGGGTGACGTTGCTCACGCCGATCGCGCGGATTTTTCCTTCGTCCCGCAGTTCCAGCAGGGCCGCCATGGTATCGGCGATGGGGGTGGTGTCGTCCTGCCAGTGAGTTTGGTAGAGGTCGATGTGGTCGGTTTGCAGGCGGGTGAGACTGCGCTCCACCTCCTCGCGGATCCCCTCCCGGGCGAGATAGCGATAGATCCGATTCCCGTCGCCATCCTCAAAGGAGAACTGTCCGTCGGCTCGGTCCCAGCGCAGGCCGCACTTGGTGGCGAGCACGGCCCGGTCCCGCCGGTCCGCCAAGGCCTTGCCCACCAGTTCTTCTGAACGCCCGAACCCATAGATCGGGGCCGTATCGATCAGATTGATGCCAGCATCAAGGGCGGCGTGGAGGGAGGCGATGGCGTCGTTGTCATCGGTCGGACCCCATTCGAAGCCGCCGTGGGCCCAGGTGCCTAGTCCGATGACGGACGCGTTGATGCCGGAGGTGCCGAGGGAACGATATTGCATGAGGAGTCGCTAGATTGGAATGGGGTGTGCTAACTGGTTGCTTCATGGACCCTAGCAATGACCGTTCCAATCCCAAGCCTTCCGTCATCGAACTTGCCCGGGACGCGCGCCGCGCTCTCGTCGTGGGGGTAGGCGGTGGCGGGGACATCATCCAAGCCATTCCAGTGGTGAACCTACTCAAGTTGCTCGGCGTCGAGGATGTCTGGGTGGGCGGGGTGAGTTGTCAGTGGTGGACG
>CAKZMS010000201.1 GCA_937128785.1 uncultured Opitutaceae bacterium
GATGACCGGCAAGTCGTCGGTGCCGGAAATGTTCACCGTGATCATGTGAGGCGTGCCATCCGCACTACCGACCAGGATACGTTCGGTGAGAGATTCGGTTGCCGCCAGGGCCTGAACAGCGGGATTGGTCTGATCCAGGGTGAAGGTCCATTTGCCATCGGTGCCGATGGTGAAGTGGCCGTGAGCGGTGTCGTGGTCCTGCGCGACGATGCTCGACTCTCCGACATTGAGGTCGTGGATAACCAGCTGATGGCTGATCTGGCCGGCCTTGTCTTCGATCACCAACCCGTTCGAAACGCCGCCAAAGATGGCCGGCGTATTGCCGCCGTGAATTTCGAGATGGATTTCGTGGGTGGTGCCGTCGGCGGTCCGCACCGTAAAGGTTTCCTGGGCCGACTGCGTGGGGAGTAATCCCGTGAGCGCGCTCTGCGAGGAGTCGGCCGAGTAGTGCCATTGACCGGATTGATCGATATTCAGGAACCCGTAGTTGCCGTGCAAAATCTGCGGGGCGAAGTGGGCCTCACCTTGATCGACATCCAGAATAGTGAGCGCGCCGTCGATGGTGACGGGGCCTCCGGCGGTGCCTTGGGTGGAGCCGAGCGCATGATCCAATCCGCCGACCACCGGCGTATCGTTGGTGCCGGTGACGGTCAGGTTGAGATAGCTGCAGGAGGAAACTCCTTGGGCATCGGTCGCGAGAATGGGGACGTGCAGGTCGAGTTGTTGTCCGGCCTGCAGATGCTGGTAGGCGGGAGCGCCGGCATCGAAGGTGTAGTGGCCGTCCGGCGTAAGAGTCAGCCCGTCGACCGGGGCCGGGATACTCAGCGTGAGGTGGTCGCCGGCATCGACGTCGGACGTCGTGATCTGACCTTCAATTTTCTGATCTTCGTCGGTGCTGCGGGCGGCGATGGCACCGATGCGGGGAATGTCGTTTGAACCCGTGAGCGTGACCACAACCTCGTGCGCGGACGTGGCCCCGTGTTCATCCGTGACCGTGGCAGTGAATTTCTCCGTGGCCTTTTCACCTTCAGCCAGCGCGCGAGTGGCCGCTGCGGAAGGATCGAGCTGGTAGGACCAGCGACCGGTGGAGGGATCGAGGGAGATTTGTCCGAAAACACCATCGGTGTGATCCAGTGACCAAGCCAGCTGAGCACCCTGGTCGACGTCGGTGGCATCGAGATGCCCCATCACGGCTGCCGTGGCGCCGCTCACGTTGACGCTGCCATCCGCTACTGAGTTCTGGGCGATGACGGGTCCGTCATTGGATCCGGAAACGCCGACGGTGATGGTTTGGGAAACCGGCTGGCCCGAGGAGTCCGTGGCCTGAATGACGAACGACTCGGTTTGGTGGTCGCCGGCGGCAAGGGCATCGGTGGCGGGATTGTTGTTGTCGAGTTGGTAGGACCACTGGCCGGTGGCTGGGTCGATCTGGAGAGACCCGAATTGTCCCTGACCATCCACTACGGACCAAGAGAGGGAATCTCCGGTGTCGGGGTCGGTTACGCCCAGCTGGCCGGAGGTGGTGTCGGTGGTCGCATTCTCAACGACCGCGCCGGTGGTGGCACCGTGAATCGAGGGCAGGTCGTTGGAACCGGTGACGCCAATGGTGACGGTCTGGGAAACGGGATTGCCGGATGAGTCGGTGGCATGCACCACGAACGACTCGGAAACCTGTTGGCCGGCGGTCAGGGCATCGGTTTGGGGGTTCTGGTTGTCGAGGGTGTATTCCCAACGCCCGGTTTGGGGGTCGATGTGGAGGGAACCGTATGCCCCCTGGCCGTTGACGAGACTCCAGCTCAGCTGGTCTCCGGAATCCGCATCGGTGGCGCTCAGCGTTCCGGAAACCGAGGCCTGGGCGGCGTTTTCGACCACCTGGCCGGACGCGGTCCCCGCGATGTCCGGTTGATTGTTGGTGCCATGGATGGTGACCGCGACTTGCTGAGCAACCGGTTGGCCCGACGAGTCGGTGGCGATGACGGTGAAGGTTTCGGTGGCTTGAGTGCCGGCGGCCAATCCGGTCGTGGCGGGGCGAGTATTGTCGAGTTGGTAGGTCCACTCACCGGTGTTGGGATCGATGGAAAGGTTACCGTAGGTTCCATTGGCCGAGGTGACCGCCCACGTGATTTGATCGCCGGTGTCGGGGTCGGTGGCGACGAGCGTGCCGTGGGTCGTATCGGTGGGCGCTCCCGCCGTGACCGCGCCCGACTGCGAGCCCGAAAGGACGGGGAGGGCATTGGAACCGGTGACCTGGACGGTGATATTGGCCGTGCCGGACGCGCCGGCTTGATCGGTGACCGCCACCGGGACGGTCTCGGTGCCTTGCTGCCCCTCGGTCAGAGCCTGCGTAGCGGGGCGGTTCGGATCGAGTTGATAAGTCCATTGGCCATCGGGGCCTAGATGGAACGTGCCGTATTGGCCATCGATGCTGCCCGTGTTCCAGGTGAGTTTGTCGCCCGCGTCAGGGTCGGTGGCGGTGAGTTGCCCGGCGACCGCGGTCTGGGCCTCCGTGACGGGAGGGCCGGTGAAGACGCCACTGATGGTCGGCGCTTCATTGGTGCCGGTGACGTCGACGACCACAGAATGGCCGACGAGATTGCCGTCCGGTCCCTTGGCGAAGACCTGAAACGGATCGGTCCCGGTCTGGCCGCCACCGAGATTACCGAGGGCGGTATTGCCGGGGTGAGGGGTGTAGGTCCACGTGCCGTCGGTGTTGACGTGGAACGTGCCGAATTTGCCTTCATGGGTGGCGGGCACCAGCGTGCCGCTGCCACCAGCCAAATGAAGATCGCCGGAGCCCACGGGGCCGGTGCCCACATGGGAGGTGGTTTCCTTGCCACCCTCAAACTTGGCGGCGTCAGGGGCGGGTGGTTTTGAGGTGGATTCGAATGACTGAACCGTGAGGTCCTCTCGATTCCATACCACGGCGGGGAGGGTGAAGTTCGACCCTACCTCGACGTGAAGATCCGTACGCTCGACGGTCTCGCCGATGGAATGGTGGTAGCCCCGCTCCAAAGGAGGGGCATCGGTCGCGTCCTCCGCAGGCGAGGTTTCAGCTGCGTCCGTATCCTTGTCGCTCGCCGGGGATGGTTTGCCGCCGCCGTCGTCAGCTTTGATCGCTTCCGTCCCGTCCGGCGCACCATTGGCTGGGTTGGTATCGTCCGCTTCGGCTTGCGCGACGACTTGAGCCATGGTGATCGGCTGGTTGTCGGAGAGCGAAAGGGTTCCCGCCTGACCGGTTGTGCTGGTCCATTCGACCACGGCATCATCGGCGGCGACCAGGACAGCATCGTCGGGGATTTGAGTCCCGGCCTGCACGGGGATCCGTCGACCCTGGGGATCAATGAGGAAGACATTACCTTGAACGGATTGAATGCTAATCATGACTGCAAATTAGTGGCGGCAAAGAATGTCATCTCCCCCGAGTGGAAGAGGTGGTTTGAATCTATTTTTATAGTGCGGAGAGGCCGCCCTTGGCAACCGCTTGTGCCGCTATTTTCCGAAGAACATCTCAACTCGGGCGAAGAGAACCTCTCGATCGTTGAATTTCGCGAATTTTGAGCGAAATCCATTCCTGATTGCAGGGGCTTAGAGGCTCTATTCCGCGCACAGGAGCGAAAGGATCACTCAACCCCGCGAGACAGACCAGACTTGGCCTCGCGAGCGACGGTGATGTCGTGGGCGACCTCGTTGCGGATGAGGGCCCAATGAAAGAGGTTGTCGTCGTCGGCGGTGAAGGCGTTGTGGTTGTAGTGCGTGAGCCGCATGTCCCGGTAGAGGGGTCGGGTGATGGCGATGACTTCGTCCCAGTGGGCCAACGCGGTTTCCAGGTGAGTGATCGCGGCGGCTTGATCTGCCGGCGCGCCGTTGGCGCGGTAGGTTTGCAGGGCGATGGCTCCTCGGAGTTTTGCCGCCAAGTGCAGACCGAGGTGGGCCCACGTTTTGATGTCGGCCACCTCCTGGTGGAGACTGGGGTTGTTGGCGACGTTCACGGACTCCACCAAGCGCAGGGCCCGGCGGTTGTCCTGCTCGAGCAAGGCGATGAGCTCGGGTGGGGTGACTCGGTCCTCGGCGAATGCGACGCCGGTGAGTTTCGCTGCCACGTAGTTGCCGACAGAAACGTATTCGGATGCCATGGTCGCCTGATTGATCAGGGCATCCACCCCGATGTAGCGGGTGGTGTCGCCCTGCAGGGCCAGGAACCCTTCGCTGTAGAGCGTGAAGTCCCAGCGCGCATCGTAGAGCGAGGCGAGGCGCAGTTGGGTCGACGAGGCCAGCGACATGGCCTCCAACAGCGTAGCGGCGGTGGGCCCGTAGCGGCGGGTGTAGCCGGCTTGGAAGACGGTATCCGGGGTGGCGGGGTCGTAGAGCAGTCGGCCCCAGAGTTGGTAGAACAACCACTGCCGCTCGAAGGCCCAGCGCCAGTCGACCTCCGCATCACCGGCGGTAAAAGAATCGAGCGCGGGAATGTAGCATTCGGAACCGGTGAAGTAGCCGCCTACGTAAGACGGGCTGCCGTTGCGGGCGATGT
>CAKZMS010000202.1 GCA_937128785.1 uncultured Opitutaceae bacterium
GATCCCGCGACCATGGCCGCATCGCTGGTGCCGGTGCCGCGTCGACCCCTGAGCTTCACCGCTGCCGATTTGATTCGACCGAACGACTTCGACTCGCTCGAACGCGAACCGTTCTACCGGATCCACGACGCCCGCTATATGATGTATTGGCGCCTCGTATCCGACTCCGCGTATGAGGACGTGCTGGCAGAACTTGAGGCCGATGAGGCCGCCCGGCTGGCTTTGGAAGCACGCACCGTCGACCTCATCACCCCCGGGGAACAACAACCCGAGGTGGAGCACAATTTCCGCGGCGAAGATACCTATACCGGCTTTGAATTTGGCCGGGCTTGGCGAGCAGCGAATCATTGGTTCGGTTACGAGCTCAGAGCGCAAGGGGAAGACTCCCTCCAACTGCGCCTGACCCACTGGGGGTATGCCTGGCAACCCCGGACCTACGAGGTGGAGATCAACGGCATCGCCG
The DNA here is from genome assembly GCA_937128785.1 of uncultured Opitutaceae bacterium. Lineage (GTDB taxonomy): Bacteria > Verrucomicrobiota > Verrucomicrobiia > Opitutales > Opitutaceae > Actomonas. The sequence continues at coordinate 464 of CAKZMS010000202.1, forward strand.
CGGGCTCGGTGAACGTCTCGGGCCGTGAGGGCGAAAATTTCGTCGACTACCATGTGGCGATCCCGCCGGAGGTTCCGACCGACGAGCCCATCCAGGTGATATTCCGAGCCGCCCCGGAGTCGTCCGTGCCTCCGCTCTATGAGGTCCGGTTGATCCGGCCGCAGAACTCTCAGAACTGAAACCCTTTCTCCCTTTCCATGAACGTATTGATTCCCTGTTTTCGCTCACTCCGTTTCCTCGGCCTGATCGCGATGGCCCTCGGCATCGCGTCGCCGGTGCACGCCCGCCTGGTTTCGCCTAAATCCGCCGACGGAGCCTTTCCGCTGGTCGCGCAAGCGCAGGCCGCCGCCCTCGTCGTGGACGCCAACGACCACCGCGGAGTGCATCATGCGGTGGAAGACCTGCAGGCGGACATCGAACGGGTTACCGGACTCAAGCCCATCACCGCGGATGGCAAAACCGACGGGATTGGCCGCGTGGTTATCGGCACGCTCGGGCACAGCGCGTTGGTCGACGAATTGATCGCCGAGCACACTATCGATACGTCGGTCATCGCGGGCAAATGGGAGGCGTTCATGATCAAACGCGTGGGCGGAGACCTGCTCATTGCGGGTTCCGACATGCGTGGCACGATCTTTGGCATCTACACCCTGTCCGAGGAGATCGGCGTCTCGCCGTGGTATTGGTGGGCCGACGTGCCAGTGAAGACCTCCGAGGAACTGCACATCACCGGCGACCTCGTGGATGACGGTCCCACCGTGCAATACCGCGGTATCTTCCTCAACGACGAGGCGCCTGCGCTCACGGGTTGGGTCCACGAAAAATTCGGGGCCTTCGACCACACGTTCTACGAACACGTGTTTGAACTCATCCTGCGGCTGCGGGCCAACTACCTCTGGCCGGCTATGTGGCAGCCCCGGGCCTTCTCGGCCGACGACCCGCTCAACCCGAAGCTGGCCGACGAATACGGGGTGGTAATCGGCACTACCCACCACGAGCCCCTCATGCGCTTTCATGACGAATGGACCCGGGAGCCACGCGGTCCTTGGGACTACTCCAAAAACGAGGAAAACCTGCGTGACTTCTGGCGCGGCGGCGTGGAGCGCGCCAAACCCTACGAATCCATCTACACCCTCGGGATGCGTGGTGACGGCGACCATGCCATGACCGCCGAGACCAACACTGCGTTGCTCGAGCGGATCGTGGCCGACCAGCGCGTCATCTTGGAGGACGTATTGGAAAAGCCCAACGAAGAGATCCCCCAGCTCTGGGCCCTCTACAAGGAAGTGCAGGGTTACTACGAGGCCGGCATGCGCGTGCCGGACGACGTCATCCTGCTGTGGTGCGATGACAACTGGGGCAACATCCGCCGCCTGCCCACCCCCGAGGAAATGGCCCGGTCCGGCGGCGCCGGCGTGTATTACCATTTCGACTACGTCGGGGGTCCCCGCAACTACAAGTGGATCAATGTCCAGCCCATCTCCAAGGTCTGGGAGCAGATGCACCTTGCCTGGCAGCACGAGGCCAACCGCATCTGGATCGTCAATGTGGGGGACCTCAAGCCGATGGAGTTCCCCATCGAGTTTTTCCTCACCATGGCCTGGGACCCGGCCGCCATGACCCTCGAGGCCATGCAGGCCTACGCCGAGCAGTGGGCCGCGGCGGAGTTCGGTTCCGAACATGCCGGCGAAGTCGCCGCCCTCATCGACGGCTACACCAAGCTCAACCGCCACCGCACCCCGGAGATGATGGCGCCCGACACTTATCATCAGGTGCACTATGACGAAGCCGCCCGCATTCGCGCGGCCTGGGAGGATCTCGTCGCCCGTTCGGAAGCGGTGAAGTCGAAGCTGCCCGAGGAGGCCCTGCCTGCTTACTTCCAACTCGTGCATTATCCGGTCGCGGCAAGCGCAGCAGTGCGGGCTGCCCACCTCGCCGCCGGTCAAAATGCCCTCTACGCTGAACAGGGTCGCGCCCTCGCCGCCAATGCTGCGGCGCGGGAATCACGGGCTATGGCCGCCCGGGAGGCGGAGTTGTCCGAACAGTATCACACCCTGCTCGATGGGAAGTGGAACCATATGATGTCGGAAAAAAAGTTTGGTCACACCTACTGGAACAGCCCAGCCACGGAAGTCCTCCCGCCGCTGGTTGAGGCGCGACCGGAAGCGGGACCCGTCGTGGGGTTGGCTTTGGCCAACCACCCGATCGCCTACCCGCGATGGGGCATGCCTCCTCCCCGCACACCCGAAATCGACGTTTACAGTAAATCCTCCACCTGGGTGGAACTGTTCAACCGGGGAGACACTCCCTTTCACTTCGAAGTCGAAACGGACGAACCCTGGCTGCAGGTCACGCCCCAAAGCGGCAAGGTGGAATCCACCCGGCGCCTCATGATCTCGGTCGACTGGTCGGAGATGCCCCCGCAATCAACCGAGGCCACCATCGAAATCTCCGCCGGCGGCGGCTGGGGACACCATCCCTACGATCCAGTGACGCGCGAGTTTAACATCGAAACCGATCAGGGACAGCGCTTCACCGTCACCGTGCCGATCGTGAACCCGGCCGACCTGCGTCCCGGGGATTTCGCCGGTCACATCGAGGTCAACGGCCACGTGGCCATGGAAGCACCCCACTACAGCCGCGCCATAGCAGGCGATGGCATCACTTGGGAAACCCTGGAAGACTACGGACGCACCCTTGGCGCCGTGGCCGCCTATCCGGTGCGCGCGGAGACCGAGGCTCCCGGCGGTGACAGTTCCCGGCTCGAGTATGATTTCTTCGCCCGCACCACCGGCGAGATCGACCTCGAAATCCACACCGCCCCCTCCCTCGACTACCAAAGCGGCGAGGGCCTGCAGTTCGCGGTATCGATCGACGACAGGGAGCCGCGTATTCTGAACGTCGATACATGGAAGACCCTGCAGACCTGGGAAAAGGCGGTGGGTGACGGGGTGACCCGGATCTCTACCACCGTGACGATTGACGAGCCCGGGCCGCACACCCTGAAAATTTGGCGCGTCACCCCCGGCGTCGTCTTCCAACGCTTCATCCTCGGCAACGAAGCCTCCTGGCGCAACGGCGGCCAAGGCGTGCTCCCCAGCTACCTCGGGCCCCCTGAAAGTCCACGCGGGACCGGCGTCGGCTCACCATAGAAACGACTTCTAGCGCGACCACCCGCGCCGACCTCCCCCCACCCACCCAAATCCCATGCCCCTACCCAAACCTATCCTCTTCACCATACTGCTCGCGCTTGCATTACCTGCCTTCGCGCAGGATGGCACCATCTATCCGTTCGACGCTCCCGCCGAGCCCAACGCCATTCCGCTGCACACGGGTGGCGTGGAAAACCAACCCGCCTCCGAATCGTGGTTCAAGCAGTGGGGCGAACCCATGGTGCGCAATGTGACGGAGGCGACGCTCACACCGTATTTCCCCGACCCTGAAAAAGCCAATGGCACCGCCGTCATCGTGGCCCCCGGTGGCGGTTTCCGATGGCTCTCGATCAACAACGAAGGCTGGAAGATCGCCAAGGCCCTCAACGAACAGGGCGTGACCGCCTTTGTGCTCAAGTATCGCCTCATGCCCACGCCACCGACGCTCGACGGACTGCGGCAGTCCATGAACCGCACGTTCGACGCCGTGACCGAATCGGATGACGCGGGCGAGGAAGCGCCCGCGCCCCCTCGCCCACGCTGGGACCTGTCCAATCAACTGACGGACGCCGAAGCCGCCTACGCCATGGTCGTCGACCGCGCCGAGGAATGGGGCGTGGATACCTCCCGGATCGGCATGATGGGATTCTCCGCTGGAGCCGGTTTGACCATGCACTGCACCTTGAATTCCGAGGTCATGGATTTTGCCTTCATCGCCCCGATCTACGGAGGCATGGGAGCGGTTGAGGTTCCGGAGGATGCTCCGCCCATGTT
>CAKZMS010000203.1 GCA_937128785.1 uncultured Opitutaceae bacterium
CAGCGGCCTGTTCGTATCGACCAATCGCGGCGACAACTGGAAACGGGTGACCGCCGTGCCCGAGGTAAACATCCTGCGCATCCGCCGCGGTGAAAGTGATCCCAAGACCTGGCTGGTCGTCACCGAAGGCGGTGGCGCCTGGCGCTCCACCGACGACGGCAACACCTGGCAGCCCACGGCCCCGGCGGTGGACGAAGCCAACCTCTACGCCTGCGCCGTCGATCCTTACAACGGCGACCACCTTGCCGTCGGCGGTTGGGAAGTCGGGGTATGGGTCTCCACCGACGGCGGCAAATCGTGGACGCAACGCGCCGCGGGCTTACCCAGCCCCAACGTGCTTACCCTGACCTTCGATCCTAATCACGAGGGCCGACTCTGGGCCGCGAGCTTCGAAGAGGGTATGGTCTTCAGCGACGATTCCGGTGCGACTTGGCAGGACGGCGGTCTCTACGGCTCGCTGACCAACGATCTCGGATTCCTGCCACTCTCGCCGGTGGCAAGGTAGGGCGGTCTCGCCGAGGCCGCCGGTTTCATCCTGCACGTTCGGAAGGGCCTCTTGGGTGCGCCACTCCCACGTGGATCGTCGCTTACTCGATCCGGCCTTCGTCGAAATCGATGAGGTCGGGCACGCTGATGATTTCGTCCACGCGATCGGCGCAGCCCATGTTGCCCAGGGCTTCGGCCAGAAACTCGCGGCCGGCCACGGTCATGCCTTTTTGCACGAGGTCGCGATTCCACTTGGCCGCCCGGACATCGTCGGGGAACAGCGCCAGTAACTTGGCATCCAGCTCTTCGTCGTTGGCTGAGGTGTGCACGGCTTCCTCGATCTGCGCTGGCTCCACGCCAAGGTGCATGGAGAGAAACCGATCAAACCCCCGTTGGTAGTTTTTGCGGTAGCTCTGGGGCATCTCGCCGTGCTCCTGCACGTAGCGGCACTTTGCAATCATCCGGGGCAGATAAAGCAGCCCTGTCGCCGGATGCGGAATGTAGGGCGAAGGCAGACAGGTCAGGACTTCCCCAGTCGACCCCGGAATCGGTTTGGATTTGGCCATGCGCCAAGCCGTTCGCCATAGCAGGGACGAAGTCAATTCAGCTCACGAATTGCCCGGCCGCTAATCGGATCAAAACCACCAGGCGTAAATCTCGATCTCCGCCAGCCCGGATGACCCGCTGAGGTTACGGGCCTCCGCCATGTGCCCGTCTTCGCTTGTCCAAAGCCAACCAAAAAAAACGGACCCGTTGCGGGTCCGTTTGAGTATTTGGCCTGGTCGTAAGGGTTACGCCAGCGCCGGAGCTTTGGCCTCGTCGAAGTGGAAGACTGATTTGGGCGTCTCCGCATTTGGGGGGAACGGCACGGCCTTCCAGAACTTCTTCACGGTGTTGTCCCAGTCCTTGAGCAACTCCTGCGCGTGGGGCGAACCGGTCAGGGTCGCGTGCACGCTGATGAGTTGGGCCAGGCTGGCGATCTCCTCATCATCGGCCAAGCGCTCAGCCTCGATCATGGCGGGGTTGATCCGCTTATCAAAGTCACCGGCCTCATCGTAGACGAAGGCCAGACCACCGCTCATGCCGGCACCGAAGTTGATGCCGGTAGGCCCGAGCACCACGATCATGCCACCGGTCATGTATTCACAGCCGTGGTCGCCCACGCCTTCAACAACGGCAGTCGCGCCCGAGTTACGAACGCCGAAGCGCTCGCCCGCGCGGCCGGCGGCGAAGAGGTGGCCGCCGGTGGCGCCGAATAGGCAGGTGTTGCCCATGATCGACTGGCGATGCCACGCGAAGGATTCAAACGCCTTGGGGCGAATGATGATTTCGCCGCCGTTCATGCCCTTGGCGACGTAGTCGTTGGCTTCACCATTCAGGGTCAGGCGGATGCCGCGAACCAGGAAGGTGCCAAAGGACTGACCCGCCGAACCGGTAAAGGTCAGGTCGATGGCGCCCGGCTCGAGCCCGACGTTGCCCTTTTGATAAGCAATCTGGCCGGAGAGGTGGGTGCCGAGGTCGCGGTTGACGTTGGTGATCTTGTAGCGGGCCACCAAACGGGTGGACTTGCCGAGGATAACGTCGCGCGCCTCCTGCAGGATGGCCTCATCCAAGGAACCCTCGTTGCCGAAGCGCTCGTTGCGCTCGCGGGTGTGGAAGTGGTCCTGCTGACCCGTCGGGTCTGGATTGTGCAGCAGACCGGACAGGTTGATGAGCTTGGTTTTTTCGTTGGCTGGGTCGTCGATCTGCTCAAGCAGGTCCACGCGGCCAATGATTTCCTCAAGGTTGCGGGCACCGAGTTTGGCCAAGTATTGGCGCACGTCCTCGGAAACCGCGTTGAAGAAGTTGATTACGTTCTCGGGTTTGCCGCGGAACTTGGCGCGCAAGTCTTCGCGCTGCGTCGCCACGCCAACCGGGCAGGTATTGAGATGGCAGACGCGGAACATCGCGCAACCGGCCGCGATCAACGCGGCGGTGCCAAAGTTAAACTCCTCGGCGCCGAGCAGCGCCGCGATGACGATGTCCCGCCCGGTCTTCATGCCGCCATCGGTGCGAAGGACGACTTTGCCACGCAGGCCGTTTTGCACGAGCACCTGATGGGCTTCGGCCACGCCGATTTCCCAAGCGGATCCCGCGTTCTTGATCGAGGCGAGGGGCGACGCACCCGTGCCACCGTCGTGACCGGAAACGAGGACCACATCGGCGTAGGCCTTGGCCACGCCGGCGGCTACGGTGCCGACCCCGGAAGAAGATACCAGCTTCACGCACACCTTGGCACGCGGGTTCACTTCCTTGAGGTCAAAGATGAGCTGCGCGAGATCCTCGATGGGGGAGATGTCGTGGTGTGGCGGCGGGGAGATCAGGGTCACGCCGGGCACCGAGAAGCGCAGCTTCGCGATCATAGGCGAAACCTTGTGGCCGGGCAGTTGACCGCCCTCACCCGGCTTCGCGCCCTGGGCCATCTTGATTTCGATTTCCTTCGCGTTGGCGAGGTATTCGGCGGTGACACCGAAACGCCCGGAGGCGACCTGTTTGATGGCGGAGTTGGCATTGTCGCCATTCTCGCGCACCGAGTAGCGCTCGGGGTCCTCGCCGCCTTCGCCGGAATTGGACTTGCCGCCGATGCGGTTCATGGCGATCGCGAGGGCCTCGTGTGCCTCAGGCGACAGGGCGCCCATCGACATGCCGGCCGTGGTGAAGCGCTTCCGGATGTCTTCAATGCCTTCGACCTCGTCGACGGGGATTCCCTCGGCCGGGAAACGGATCTTCAAGAGGTCCTTCAGTGCGACGGGTTGGTGCTCATCGGCCTGGGCCTTCCACGGCTGGAAGGCGTCGAAGTCGCCGGCGCGGTTAAATTTGTTCATCGAAGCAATCAGCTTCGGGCTCCACGCGTGGTATTCACCTTCCCCCCGCTTGTTGACCTTGTAATAACCCTCGGGCTTGAGCTCCGGCGCGGCAGGTTGCCCGGCGTTGTCCGGATCAGCGGCGTCGAGTTGCGGGAAGGCATTGGCGTGACGCGTGAACGTCGCCTCGGCGATTTGGCGGTAGCCGACACCGCCGATCGGGGTGGGCACGCCAAAGAAGCAGTCGTCGATGACTTGGTGGGAAACCCCCAGGGCTTCAAAAATCTGCGCACCGCGGTAGCTGAACAGCGTGGAGATACCCATCTTAGCCATGATCTTACGCAGGCCGGCACAGATCGCCGTCTCGTAGTTGCGGCGGGCCTGGGCCGGCGTGACGTCGTCACCGGCTTTGCCATCAAGCGCGAGCTGGGAGACCACATCGAAGGCCAGGTAGGGGTTCACGGCGTTGAAGCCCATGCCGAGCAAGCACGCGATCTGGTGCACCTCGCGACCTTCGCCCGTTTCGGCGATCAAATCACAACGCAACCGGACACCGGCGCGAATGAGTTGCTGGTGCACCGCACCACCGGCCAGCAACATGGGAATCGCCGCTTGCGAAGAGCTCACGCCCTGGTCGGACAGGATGATGATCTTGGCGCGGTTCTGCTGAACTTCGGCAACGGCCTTTTCCGCCAGCGCTTTCACCGCCGGCTCCAACCCATCGGGACCAGACGCCGCATCGAAGAGCACGGAAAGCCGCACCACGCGATTCTCCAGGAAGTCGATTTTGTTCAGGGCCTCGATCTCGTGGTTGAAGAGCACCGGCGAGCGGAGCTCCACCAGACCGGCGGTCTTGGGCAACTCCTCGAACAAGCCAAGCCGGCCGCCGAGGAACATGGACAACGACATCACCGTCTTTTCGCGGATCGAGTCGATCGGCGGATTGGTGACCTGAGCGAAGAGCTGCTTGAAGTAGTCGTAGAGCATGCGGGGCTTGTCGGACAGCACCGCGAGGGCCGAATCGTTCCCCATGGACCCTAAGGGGTCGCGCAGCTCCTTCACC
>CAKZMS010000204.1 GCA_937128785.1 uncultured Opitutaceae bacterium
CCTCCCATGCCACGGGCATAGTTGCCGAGGAGATACGGCGTGCCGGAAACTTCCCGGAGGCTGAACTCGCTGGTCTTGTCGAGATCGTCGCGGCTCCACATGAGGTCGCCCGTATCCGGATCATAGGAATGAACCGCACCTTGCGTGCCGATCAGCAGCGTTCCGAGCTCCGTGATCTGATACCAGGTGGGCTTGTTCTTCAGCTTGGCGGACCAAAGTTCGCTCACGGCCTGGGCCGTGGTGGCAAGGAGGGCAAAGACTGCGGCTACGAGCAGAATGTGCCGTTTTGACGAAGAGTAGTTGAAGAGCTTCATGGTGGGCAATGGGTCGAGTTTTTGAAAAAGGACGCCCATTCTAGGGAATGCCCCCCATTCCTGCCATACGCAGAGGTGCGTAGATGCAAATCATGAATAAAAGCACGTGCCTCACCTCTACTACCGTCCGATTCGCCGTCCGCGGTTCGGCGTTGTCCGCTGCGAAGATCGATCAGAGTATGCCCGTCGTTATGAAACTCCTCCTGCTGGTTTCGGTTTTGCTCATGGTGGTGACGGCATCACCCGGATCCGGCATCCGGGTGCATCGCATCGACAAATTGGGGGAGCACTCGGAGACATCCCCGCGATTCGATCACACGGAAGCCCGCGCCGAAGCCACCAGGGTTTTCCCGGAACTGGCCGCCCAACAGGGGTGGAACTTCACCCAGTCGAGCAACAGCGACATCTTCACGGATGAGGGTCTGGCCGAGATCGACGTCATTATCTTCGACAACAATACCGGCATCCTCTTCGACGCTGCCGAGCAGCAGGCGTTTGAAACGTGGGTCAACCGCGGGGGCGGCGTGGTCGGTATTCATGGCGTGACCCATGCGCACAAGGGCGTTGATGAAGCCAATCAGGCCGAATGGCCCTTCTGGTATGGGCTCTGGGGCGTGTTGCATCAGTCCGGCCCCCAAGACGGTCCGAACGGTCGGCGCGGTTATCCCGATTGGATCGTGATGCAGCCGCCAGCGGAGGAATGGTCAGACGAAATGCCCCGTCGCTGGCGCTTCGAAAAAGTCGAGTGGTATTTCTGGAACTACCACGAGAGTTTCGGCGACAAGCACGTCATCGCGATGGGTGAGGTGCAGGCGAACCAGCCCGGGTTACCCGTCCCCTACCCCGTCACCTGGTGCAGTCGATACGAGGGCGGCCGGGTCTGGTATACCAACATGGGACACTACGCGGAGAACTACCGGCAGCGCGAATTCATCCAACACCTGGTCGACGGCGTTAACTGGGCGGCCCGCGGGAGAGGCGAATAGCCCTACCGCCGGGCTGGAATAGCCGGTCGCCGGGCCTCAAGGAGAAGCCTGCTGGTCAGACCTCGACCAAGTCCTTCTCGACCCGGAGGTTTTCAATGATGAAGCCCTGACGGGTCGGGGTATTCTTGCCCATGTAGAAGCCGAGAAGTTTGTCGGTGTCGGGCAGGTTTTTCAGACTCACCGGCTCGAGGCGCATGCCCATGCCGATGAAGTCCTTGAACTCGCCCGGGCTGACTTCACCCAAACCCTTGAATCGCGTGATCTCGGCGCTCTTGCCGAGTTCTTTCAGGGCCGCCTGCTTTTCGGCTTCGGAGTAGCAGTAGATGGTTTTCTTTTTGGTGCGCACCCGGAAGAGCGGCGTCTCCAACACCGTGAGGTGGCCGTTGGTGATCAGCTCGGGGAAAAATTTCACGACAAACGAAATCAGCAGCAGGCGAATGTGCATGCCGTCCACGTCGGCATCGGTGGCAATGACGACGTTGTTGTAACGCAGGCCGTCGAGGCCGTCCTCGATGTTCAAGGCGCTCTGCAGGAGGTGAAACTCCTCGTTTTCGTAGATCACTTTTTTGGTGAGGCCGAACGTGTTGAGCGGTTTACCCTTCAGCGCGAAGACCGCCTGGGTCTGCACGTCGCGACAAGCGGTCAATGAACCGGCAGCGGAATCACCCTCCACGATGAACAAGGTGCTCTCTTCGGCGCGCTTGTGTTTCGTGTCGAGATGGATGCGGCAGTCACGTAGTTTCTTGTTGTGCAGGTTGGCCTTTTTGGCGCGTTCCTTGGCTAGGCTGCGAATGCCGGAAAGTTCCTTCCGCTCCCGTTCGCTCGCCTCGATTTTCTTGCGTAGGGTTTCCGCGGCCTCGGCATTGCGGTGCAGCCAATTGTCCAAGTGCTGCTGCATGAAGCTGGTGACAAACTGGCGGATGCTCGGGCCATCGGGTCCCATGTCGGTCGAGCCGAGTTTTGTCTTGGTCTGCGATTCGAAGATGGGCTCCTGCACCCGCACTGAAACCGCGGCGACGATCGATTGGCGGATGTCGGCGGCTTCGTATTGCTTACCGTAAAAGTTGCGAATCGTGGAAACAAGCCCCTCGCGGAAGGCAGCCTGGTGCGTGCCGCCCATGGTGGTATGCTGGCCGTTGACGAACGAATAATACTCTTCGCCGTAGTGGCCGCCGTGGGTGAGCGCCACCTCGATGTCCTCGGCTTCGAGGTGCACGATGGGATAGAGGGTCTCCCCGGTGAGCTTTTTCTTCAGCAGGTCGGACAGACCACCCGCCGATTTGAAGCTCTTGCCGTTGAAATTGAGGGTCAGGCCGCGGTTGAGGTAGGCGTAGTTCCACATCATCTCCTCGATGTATTCGCGCCGAAACGAAAACCCCTTGGTGAACAACTCCTCATCCGGAGTGAACTCGATGTAGGTGCCGTTGCGTTCGTCGGACTTCGAGACGCGATGCTCCTTGCTGAGCTTGCCGCGTTCGAATTCGACCAGCTTGCACTTGCCGTCCCGCACGGCTTGGGCGCGGTAGGAAACCGACAAGGCGTTGACGGCCTTTTGACCGACGCCGTTCAGACCAACCGATTTCTGGAACGTCTCGCTGTCGTATTTGGCCCCGGTGTTGATGATGGACACACAGTCGATGAGTTTGCCCAACGGGATGCCGCGTCCGTAGTCCCGCACGCACAGGGTCCGCTCCGCGAGGTGTACTTCGATGCGCTTGCCGAAGCCCATGGTGTATTCGTCGATGCAGTTATCGATGGTCTCCTTGAGCAGCACGTAAATGCCGTCCTCCGCGTGGGCGCCGTTGCCGAGTCGACCGATATACATGCCGGGTCGCAAACGAATGTGCTCCAGCGCGGAAAGGGTTTTGATCGAGTCTTCGGTGTAGTTGTGTTGGGCGGCCATTTATGTTGCTAATCGGAAGCAGGTCCAAGCTCCCCAAGCCGTGGCGGGCCTGACAAGCGCAAAGCCACTTCCCACGAAAAATAGCAACCCGCCGAGACCATGCCGAAGATCACCCGCCTGCCTTTTTTTGTCTATCCCGTGAGCGACATGGCTCGCGCGAAGGCGTTCTATGCCGACGTGCTCGGGCTGACCGAGATCGCCAACTGGGACGAACAGTGGGTGGAGTTTGGCATGGCGGAAGACGATACCGGGCCGGCCTTGGCCCTGTCTTCAGTGATGACCGGCGCCGAACCCGGTGCCCCGGGTGCCGCGGTGGCGCTCGAGTCACCTGATTTCGATGCGATGGTGGCCAAGCTCAAGGACCACGGAGTGGCGTTCGCCCTCGAACCAATGGAAACCTCCGTGTGCCACTTCGCGCGTTTCCACGACCCCGACGGCAACCCCATCGTGCTTCACCGGCTTCACGATTGAGCGCCTGATCCCAACGTAGCGCCGCGCTACTCTTCCGCCACCCGCCGGTAACGCACCGTCACCACCGCCGTCCCCGGACCGACCGAAAAGGAGCTCGGACGCGCACTGCCGTCGACGGCGTAGCAGAGCTGCATGTGGTCACCTCTGATCCGGGCTATCGCGGCAATGGTGTGACCTTTGTGGTCTCCGGCCGTGCCTTTCAGGTCGACGGTGGGCTGTTCGTCATCGCCGCCCCAGATCAATTCTCCCTCATCACGACCGTTGGCGGACTCGACCGTATAACGATCGCCCTCGATTCGCAGGGTGGTATCCGGCAACGGGATGGAATCTGTGCCGAGTTTGCCGCTCACGGCTTTCCAGGTGCCATCAAACATCGCGAATACAACGTAAGTTAGGGCGCGGGGACGGATTCATGAGATAACGATCAATCGCCGCAACGGCCTTGGCAAGCCACGCTCCGTGCTTAACCTCCCTGTCTCATGGCTCTCCCCAAAATCGGTAAAATCTTTCTCTGGCTGTCGGGCATCGTCGTCATGCTCATCGGCATTCTCGTGCTGGTCGTCACTTTGATGATGGGACGCATCGTCAAAGCCGGCGTAAACACCTACGGACCTCAAATCACTGGCACCGAGGTGGAACTCGCCGATGCCGAAGTATCGCTGTTTTCCGGTTCGGCTACACTGACGGGCCTCCGAGTCGGCAATCCCGAAGGATGGGGCGAAGGCGACATGGCCACGCTCGGCAAGATCCATCTGGATCTCGATCCCTGGTCCTTGCTGAGCGATACGATCGTGATCGAAGACCTCGATATCGAGGAGCCGGTCTTCCGCTACGAAATGCAGGGGGACACCAGTAACGTGGAGGTGTTGCTGGGCGCGGTAAACCAAGCCCTGGGAGCTGTTAGTGGGAATGACTCCCCCGCCCCGGAACCCGAGGCTGTCCCGGAGGTCGACACCGCGGAGACTCTGATCGCCGTCGGTCACTTTGGCCTGCGCGGCGCCAACATCAACGTGAAGGCCGCCGGTCGCACGGTTGATGCCACCATGCCCGATATCGAGATGAACAATCTGGGCACGCCCGAACAGGGCCTCACTCCCACGGATCTCACCCTGACGCTAAGCAAAAAGGTTTTGTCCGAAATCGCCACCGCTGCGGCCAAGGCGATGGTGCAGAACAAAATTGAAGAGTCGATCGGCGGGAAGATCCGCGGAATCTTTGGTGGCGACTGATGATCTATCGGCCCCGTTGTCCGTAGACCCGGTCATGACTGCTCCCGTATCTGTTACCTACTTCATTGAAGTCCTCTCCTCGTGGTGCCACTGGGCTGAGCCCGCTTGGGTGGAACTTCGCCAGCGCTATGCGGGCCGGGTGGATTTCTCCTGGCAGGTGGCGTTGATGCGCCCGGAGGATTTTCCGGTGTCCGCCGCGCAATGCGACTGGTTCTACCGCCGCAGCGGTACGCACGTGAACTCTCCCTACATGCTCAACTCGGGTTGGTTCGAAGCCGACCGGGCCGGGCACTATGAAGCGCCCAATTGGGTCGCCGAGGCGGGAAAGGATCTTGTCGGCGAGGACGATGACCGCATTCGCGTAGCTTTGTCCGAAGCGGCCATGCGCGAGGGCCGGAAAATCGGCAACTTGGCAACCTCCGTCGAAATCGCCGCCGCCGCGGTCGGCATCGACGCCGGCCAACTGCAGGCCGCCGCCGAGTCGACCGCGGTGCAGGAGCGGGTGGCAGCCTCCACCCAGCGCTTTTTCGACCACCAGCTTAGCCAACGCCCAGCCTTCATTATCGAAAGCTCGATCGGCGACCAAGCGACGTTCTCCGGACTTTGGACCGCCCCTCCCCTGGTGGCTACGATTGATGCGATGTTGGCCGATGCTGCTCGTTATGAGACCTTTGCCGCCCATCACGGCGGTCCGCCCACTGCCTGAATCGGTCGGATCAAACCCGGTTCGATTTATCCCGAAAACGCGTTTGATCGCAGATCTGAATAAGCTATAGTGGGCAGCCTTTCGTCAGAGTTAGCCCCCTTTTGTTCAGAGACTCCCTCTAGCTTAACCTCACTCACAATATGATTAAATCCTCCCGCTTTCCCACCAACCTTCAGACCATCTGGCGTCACACCGGCATCGGATTGGCCGCGGTAGCCCTCGGGTTCACCGCCGTCACCGCTACCGCCCAGGACGCCGAGGAAGAAGAAGAGCTTTCCTACACCGCGATTCGCGCAGCCGATGCCGACAGTCTGACGCTCGCCCGCGGCGGCGAAGTGACCTTGAAGATGATGCGGGCTCCCAGCTCCTCCTCCGGAGCCAAGGTGCTCGTCGTCAACAGCGCCAATTTCGCCATCTGGGAAGGTCCCCTCACCAAAAGCGGCGCCAACTGGACCGGTCGCTTCAACCTCAAGGCCGCCGAAGCCCTCCTCACCGCCAGCGCAGTGCACGCCGAGTTCCCGAAAGCTGCCACCGGCGGCAAGGACCTCCGCATCAGCTTCGTCCGTGAGATGATTGAAGAGAGCATCACGGCATCCGCGGCGTTGATGGGGGACGAGCCGGTCTTCTATGACGCCCCCGAGGCCCCCCCCGCGCCCCTGCTGGCACGCGTCGTGATGGCGTACGAGGGGCCGGTGACGGATGCGTTCCAAGCGGGCGGTCTGGGACAGCAGTACAAAACGCG
>CAKZMS010000205.1 GCA_937128785.1 uncultured Opitutaceae bacterium
CACCGTTGGGATGGCGAAGTAGATCGCGATCAGGCCCAGCCGCATGACGCGTCGCAGCATGATCGCTTCCGGCAGACTCAGCGCCGCCATCGCCATCATGAACGCCAGGGCGGTTCCCAGCGGAATGCCCTTCTCAAACAGCACCACCGCAATCGGCACAATGGCCGCACAACTGCCATACATCGGCACACCGAGAAGCGTGGCGATGGGCACGGAGAAGACTCCGGTCGCATTGATCAATCCGTGGATGGTGTCCTGCGGAACGTAGTTGTGGATGAAGGCGCCAATCCCGACTCCCACCAATACCCAGATCCAGATTTGCCGGATCACACTGGCCGACTCATCCCAGCCGTAACGCAGGCGGGTCCGCCACGTGTGCGTGATCTCATCGTCGTCAGTCCGGGCAGATGAAATGATGTCCTGCTCCAAAAAATGCTCCAAGCCCAGCCGACCCAGGACCGCGCCGGCTATCGTGCCAATGATCAAACCGCTGGTCACATAGGCCACCGTGATGGGCAGGCCAAATTCACTCGCCATCAGGATCACCAGATACTCGTTGATGATCGGGGAGGTGATCAGAAAGGAGAACGTCACCCCCAACGGCACCCCGGCTTTGAGCAGACTGATAAAGATCGGGATCGAGGAACAAGAGCAGAACGGCGTGATCGCACCAAACAGGGCCGCGACAAAATTTCCTCCGATGCCGCCCCGCCCCATCCAACGACGGAGTTTGTGCTCCGGCAGCCACGTGCGCACCACCCCGATCACAAAGATCATCACCGCCAGGAGCAGGAAGATCTTGATCGTGTCGTAGACGAAAAAGTTCACCGCTCCGCCGAGACGCGAATCCGCGCTCAGGCCGAGCCAGTCGTAAACGAGCAGATCACTGAACTTCAGCAGCACTTGCCGCCCTTACCGTCATTCCCGCCGCAGCAGGTGCCCTGCTCGGCCTTTTGCTCCGCCTTCTGCTTCATGGAGTTGTCCAGCTTCTGGACAATGCGGCCAAAGAAGCCGGGCTCCTTCTTTACGCTCTCGGACTGAGTCTGATTTTCGGTGGTGTTACTCATGATGTTTGAGGGGACGATGATTGAGGGAAATAATGAGTGCGGATGGGGTGGCATCCTGAAGTTCAACAACAGGTCGAGGTTTGTTGAGCCAGCAGCGCAGACGAGCAGCCGGAAGGTTCCGCGCGCAGCCGTTCGATCACGCCTGCCCGCTTTTGGAGATCCTGCCCGAAACAGAGCTCTTCGGCCGCGCAGTCCTGCAAGCACTTAAGATTCTCGGTCAGCAGCTCACCGTCGGGATCGGCCAAACGATAGACCATCCATTGCGCCTGACGCTCCCCCTCCACGACGCCTAGCTCTTTCATGTAGCGCAGCTGCTTGGACATCTTCACCTGATCGCAATCCAGGATCTCGACGAGATGACACACACACAGCGGCCCCTCTTGAAGCAGGTTCAGGATACGCAATCGTAGCTCATCGCTCAGGCATTTGTAGACTTGGACTACGTTCACGTCTTCGAATAATCCATAATATGCATATGCAGTAAAGAGTAATTGCATTTTACGGCATATTTAGACCTACCACAGCCGCCGGAACAGACCACACCCCGCCACCCTAACGGACTACCTAAGTTTCACCTGCCAAGTCAGATAGGCTGCAAGGCCACCACCCAAAATGAGGGCAACGACCCCGGGATCACCACCCGACGCCATAACCGAAAGACCGGCAATGAGGCTGCCAACGGCAAGCCCCAACCGTCGAATATCGCCCAGGGAGGGAATAGGATCATTGGACATCATAACGCAGAGAAGTGAGACAGGGAGGACAGGACTCAGCGCGAAAGCGCCGGGTCAAAAGGCCCATCATTTCACATCCTAACGTCGGCTCATATTACAATGATCCCCAGTGATTCCGTTGATGCACATAGGAGGCGAAGCGGACCGTTCCACCCCCCGGTTTTCTACTCTTTCGGCACGCGGAAGATGACCGAATAGATCACCGGCAGGATCAACATCGTGAGCACTGAGCCGACCACCAGTCCGAAGATGATGGTGATGGCCATGGCGATGAAGAACGCATCGCCAAACAACGGGATCATGCCCAACGCGGTCGTCGCCGCGGCCATCGCGACCGGCCGCAGGCGACTGGTGCCGGAGTTCAGGATCGCTTCCAGTGGGGCTACGCCGTCGTCGTTTTGCGTGTTGATCTCGTCGATCAATACAATCGCGTTTTTGATCATCATACCGACCAGACTCAGGAAACCGAGAATGGCCATGAAGTTGAACGGCTCGTCGAACAGGAGTAGTCCAGCCGTCACTCCGATAATGATCAAGGGAACGCAAAGCCAAATCACCAGCGGTTGGCGCAGCGAGTTGAAGAGAATAATCGTGAGCAGGATCATGCCGCCGATAAAGGGCGGAATCTTCTCGGCCAAGGAGGCGGTAGCTTCACCGGAGTCCTCATACTCTCCGCCCCACTCCAGGCGGTAACCGTCCGGTAACTCGATGGCCTCGATAGGGCCGCGAATCGATTCCAGCAGGGCTGCCGCATTATTGGAGGCCGAGTCGGCAAAGATCGAATAGGAACGACGCCGATCTTCCCGGATGATGATCTCATCTTCGAAAACCGTTTCCGTGGCATCCACGATTTGGGCCAAGGACACATTGCGTCCCGCGACCGGACTCCAGATCTGGAGATTGGCGATACTGGCGACATCGGAGTTTTCGTCCAACGGCGCTTTGAGGATGATAGGCAGAATCAGATCGTCTTCGCGAAACACGCCGACCGTCAGACCGGCAAAGCCCTGGCGCAGGGTCTGGGCGATATCGCCCTTGTCGATGCCGAGCAGGCTGGCCTGCTCCTCCAGCACCTGCGGTCGCACAACTTTCACCCGCTGCCGCCACTCGTTGGTGATGGCCTTGGCATCGGGCTGGGCCTCGATGATGGCTTGAGCCTGATTACCCAGGTAGCGTAAGACGTCCGGATCTTCGCCGAGGAAACGGGGTTCAATTTTGCCCTTCGAACCCGGTCCGAGCTCAAAGCGATAGGCATAGATCTGAGCATCGGTGAACAGGTCCTGAAACTCATTATCGATCCGATGGATCAGTTCGTCCGTGCGTTCACCATCTTTGATATCGACGAGGAAATGGGCGAAGGCTGAGTTCGGTTTCTCCGGCGCATAGGTCAGGAGGAAACGCAGACCGCCCTTGCCCACCATGGTGGAGACATTGCCGCTGACTTCATCGTCTATCAGCATCTTTTCGAGCCGGGTGGCTTCCGCCGCGGTCTTCTCCAGGTGGGTGCCCTGCGGCAGCCACATATCGACCATGATCTGGGGGCGCGTGGACGGTGGGAAGAAACCGCTCTTCACAAAACCGAATCCCCAGACCGCCACGCCAAACACTGCGACGACCAACGCCAGCGTGATACCGCGACGGCGAATACACAACGCCAGGAATCCACGATAGGCTCGGTAGAACCCGGTGTCATAGGGATCCTTCTGTTCGGCGCCTTCGGGCAGTTTGGCCGGGCGCTTGAGGACCATCACACCTAACAACGGCGTGATCGTGACCGCCGTCACCCAGCTCAGGGACAGCGAAACGAGAATGACTTGATAGAGCGAACGGCAGAACTCGCCGGTGCTGTCCTGCGAGGTGCCGATGGCGGCAAATGCCATGATGGCGATGGCGGTCGCCCCCAACAACGGGATCGCCGTTTTGCTGACCACGGCGATGGCCGCATCCTTGGGCTCTTCGCCCTTCTGAACGCGCCCCAGCATGCCATCGACGACCCCGATCGCATTATCCACCCGCATGCCCAGAGCGATGATCAGGGCGCCCAGCGAAATGCGTTCAAGCGCGACTCCCATCGGGTTGAGGAAAATAAAGGATCCCAAAATCGTGACCACGAGGATGAACCCGATGAGGAGACCACTGCGCAGGCCCATGAAGAGCAGTAGCACCACAATCACAATCGCGACCGCCTGGACCAGGCTCACGATGAAATTGTTGATGGCCTCAGTGACGGCCTGCGACTGCACCGAGATCACGCCAATTTCCATGCCGAGAGGGATGTTTCTCTGCAGCTCGGCCCCGCGCTTCTGGAGCGCTGCTCCCATGGTGACCACGTTGCCGCCCGACTTCGTGGAAATGCCCATGGCAATGCCACGGTTACCGTTGAAGCGCACGACCTCTTTCTGTGGTTCCGTAAATCCACGCCGTACCGTCGCGATGTCGCGCAGGCGGATCTGCTCATTGCCCGCGCTGATCTGGATGGACTGGATATCTTCGAGCGAGTCCACCTCCCCTGTCGGATTCAGCGCAATAAATTCGGTGCCAATCTGCACGCGGCCTGAGTCGTGCACCACATTGCGACGTTGCAGTTCCTGAATCACCGCCGCGGCCGGCACGCCGATCTGCGCCATCCGCTCACGGTTGAGCTCAACGTAGATGGCTTCGGGATTCTCCCCTAATACATCAATTTTGGCGACATCCTCGACCAACAACAACTCGGTGCGGAGATCATCCATGACGTCCTTGAGCTCCGCGTAGGTATACTCCGCGCCGTAGAGCACCACAAACACGCCGTAGACGTCACCGTAGTCATCGATGACCATCGAAGGCTGGGCTCCCGGCGGGAGCCGGTTTTGCACGTCACCCACCTTGCGACGCAGCTCATCCCAAACCTGCGGTAAGGTCGCCTTGTCATACTTGTCCTGGATGGTGACCGTAACGGTGGAGAGACCGCGTTCGGATCGGGATACGACCTGGTCGATCTGACCGAGTTTCTGAGCCGCCTGTTCGATCTCGTCGGTGACCTCCTGCTCCACCTCGATCGCCGAGGCGCCCGGATAGGGCGTGATGATCAAGGCGTCCTTGATGGTAAATTCCGGATCCTCCAGCCGGCTCATGCCGTTGTAGGAACTGATGCCCATCCCAATCATGAGTACCGTGATCACCAACGTGACCACGCGGTTGTTGATGAAGTATTCGACGAACTTCATGAGGCGCGATCAGAGCTCGAATTTGCGAACCTGCATGCCTTCACGCAGATGAATGATACCCGAGACCGCCACGAGGTCTCCCTCGGTGAGAGCGTCGGCTTCGATTTCCATCTGATCTCCGGACACGCGGCCCACGGTCACGTGCACCTTCGAAACCGTTTTGGATTCGGGATCAATTTCCCAGAGAAACGGCTTGGCATCGGCCTGACCCGCCACTGCGTGACTCGGCACTTCAAAACGAGTCCCCTGCGGCAGCACCAAGGCCGTGGCGTCAGCTTGGAGACGGGCCGTCATCCCGGGTAGCACGTTGAGATTTTTGGGCGGATCAAAGGCGAGGGTAACCGCAAAGGTGCGGGTCGTCGGGTTGGCGGTCGTGGCAGCTTCCAGGACTTCCGCGGGAAACCCCTCGTCCGAGCCGGTGGTCAGGAACACGGTCGACTTGAAACGTTTGTTTTGAACATCCGGCGGGATGGTCGGATCGACCAGAACGGCCAAGGTTTCCGGGACATCGATGATGACCTTCAACCGGGAGATGTCGTGCACGATCATGATTTCCTGCTTGGCCTGCACGTTGACAAAATCGTCCACTAACACGCGCGCCACCGCGCCGTCCAGAGGCGAGCGAAGCTCGGTATCTTGGAGGGCCTTCTCCGCCCGCTCGAAGGCCGAGTCGGCCACCTGCAGCTGGGCCAAGGCAACATCGAGACGTTGCTTGGAAGTTGCCTGCCGATCGTAGAGCGCTTGAGCACGTTCGGCCTCGGATTGGGCGGCTCTCAATTGGGCTTCAGCAGAATCTTTGGCGGCTTGGAAATCACGTTTATCAAGGCGGGCCAAAATCTGGCCTTTCTTCACGTCGTCTCCTTCGTTCACCAGGACTTCCTGCAGCAGCCCCGGCACCTCAAACCCCATACTCGCCTCGCTGATGGCTTGAATTTGACCGGGCAATTCGATCGTGCGCTGCATTTGGCTGCCGCCCAACTCCATGAACTTCACGGGACGAATGGTGGGCGGAGGCGCGACCTCTTCTTTCTTGCCGCAGCCGGTGAGTAACCATCCGGGAGATGAAACTGCGATCAAACAGCAGAGAGAGGGAAGAGTCAGACGTTTCGGAAACATAGGCGGGAAGGGACGAAAGTCGGATTAGGAGGTAGAGTCTGCCCCCGCGACACCCTCTTCATCCGGGGGCGGAGTGAAGTCTCCGCCGATCGCCAGGTGAAGGTTGATCCGCTCGGCCAGACGAAGATTGCGGAGATTGATCAGTTGCACCTTGGAGTTCACCAGGCGGCCTTGCAGCACGATCACGTTGAGTAATTCGATCGCGCCTTGTTGATACTGAAATTGCGCGAGATCGAGCGCGGCCTGGTTGTCGGCCACCACTTCGGCGAGGAGCTCTTCACGGGTCTTCAACAGACCTTCGTTGGTGAGCGCATTCTCGACTTCACCGAAGGCCGTCAGGGCTTGTTGGCCATACGACAACAAGGCGGCTTCCTGTTCGGCCGTTTCGATGTCGACCTGAGCCTGCAACGCACCGCCCGTGTAGAGCGGACCGAGGAAGTTGGCCCCGAGACTGAAGAATCCGCTGTCGGCGCCCAACAATTCGGACAGACCGCCCGTCGCCGCCCCGCCGCCAGCCGTGAGACCGATGGTGGGAAGTCGCGCCGCTTTCGCCGCCGAGACTTGATTGAACGATGCCGCCACCCGGCGATCGGCGGCCACCAAATCCGGACGGCGTTCGAGCAGATCAGAAGGCAACCCCACCGGGATCGGCGGCGGCACCGCCACAAATTCCGTGGCCACGTCGATTTCCGCTGACGGGTAACGTCCGAGCAAAACCTCGAGCGCCCGCTGCACGGTGCGATACGAGCCTTCGACCTGTTGAATGCGTTCGCGGGCTGCCGCCACATCCGAACGGGCCAGGTGCACATCACTCATGCCCACTTCGCCAAACTCATACTTAACTTCCACCAGTCGCAGGTTCTCCTCGTTGAGCTCAACGACCTCTTCGGCGTAGTTGAGTTGTTGCCGGGACTCAATCGCGGTGAACCAAGTCTTGGCGATCTGCGCTTTCAGCGAAAGCCGGGCAAATTCGTAGTCGGCCGTCGCCGCTTCATAGCCGGCTTCCGCCGCGGCGGTTTCGGCGCGAACCCGGCCCCAGACATCGAGCTCCCAGGAGACCTGAAGCGCGGCTTGGGTGGTATTGGTCTCCACCCCGCCTTGAAAATTGGTTTGGGAAGCATCGCCGGCGGCCGCCACGTGGGGCTTCATCTGCGAACCCGCTTGCACCACCAGACCCGAGGCCGCCTCCAATTGCGAAGCAGACGCCCGCAAGTTGAGATTGTGGGTGATCCCCTCCTCCACGATAGCCTCCAGTTGAGGATCACCAAAGGAGGCGACCCAATCGTCCGGCAGTTCCCCCACCACGGGAGAGTCCGCCGCCGCATAGCCATCGGGCACCGGGGCCTGTTCACCGAGCACGGTGGCAAGATTCTCGTCCGCCGCCGGCGGTTCCGGAACGGCACAACCCGCGAGCATCAACGTAGCCAGGGAAAGGTAGAAAGCATTAGGGCGTCCCATACGAAAGCCTCGAACCCAACGCCAACCGTTGGCGGGAGTCAATGCCCTCGGGCAAACGAATGGCGCTAACTGGACTTCGTGTGATGAACAATGTGCAGGCCCACCAATCGGGCCACAAACACGGTCAGGAACAATTGGCCCACGATCCCCTCTACGTTGGTCAACATCATCGCGAAGGGTTTCTCCGGGGTGATGTCTCCGTAACCGACGGTGGTGAGCGTGGTAAAACTGAAATAGACCAGCTCCCAGACATTCGAGAAGGATCGGGAAAACGACGACGGATCCAAGGCGGGGGCCAGGCGATAAAGTCCCACGAAGAGGAACCCCAGTAACAGGGAGACGCAGATAC
>CAKZMS010000206.1 GCA_937128785.1 uncultured Opitutaceae bacterium
CCCGGAGGCCGACGCCATCTTCGCCGCGGCCATTGCGGAACAGACCGCCGCGCAAACCAGACTGAATGAGGTGCGCTCCTCCGCGACGGACTCGGAGGCCTTTGAAACTTGGCTGGAGTTTCATCGTCCCGAGCTGCAGTGGCCCGGACTCGTCGGTCACCTGACATTCGATGAGATCGCCGACTTGGCCAATCCTGAAGACTTCGATCCCAAGGACAAGCACGAGACGGGCGAGTTTTCCAAATCACTGCGAAACGAGATGCTTCCGCACAAACCCGCGTTGACCAACCAGCTCAATGTGCTCGTTCCCGGCAAGAAGGGCCAAGCCCTGCAATTCGAAGGCGACGCGCGCGCCTATGTTCCCGATGTCGGGCATTTTGAACGCGAAGACCCGTTCTCGTTTTCGATCTGGCTGAAGCCCGATCACGTCGCCCCAAGGGAAAACGTCTTCAGTCGCGGAGCCGGTGCCGACGACGCCGCCAGCATGGGCTACGAATTCCTGCTGATTGACGGCAAACCCACGGCCTCACTCATTCATTTCTGGCCCGGCAATGCTCTGCGAGTTCAGGCGGTTGAGCCCCTGTCCGCCCAGGAGTGGCATCACATCACCATTACCTACGACGGATCCAGTCGGGCGGCGGGCCTGAAGCTCTACTTGAACGGCGAGCCCCTGGCGACAGCCGTCATCAAAGACCATCTCACCAACTCTATCACGGATTGGATGAAGGTCCCGGAGAACAGTCCCCGCCAGCACATCGTGCTCGGCAACCGCTACCGTGATCGCGGATTTGTCGGTGGCCAGATAGACGAGTTCAAAGTCTTCGATCGTGAGCTGACCGCCGTAGAAGCGCAGGCTCTGTTCGGTGGAGATCAGCTTGCTCAACTCCTCGCCAAAAATGTCGCCGACCTGACGTCGGCTGACCGGGCAATCCTGCTCGACTACTTTCTCGCCACCACCAGCAACGACGCCCGGAAGGTTCGGGAGGAGCTTCGCCTCGCCCGTCAAAAATGGAACCGCACCATGGACGAGCTGCCGTCGATCTCGATCATGCGGGAACTCCCCGAGCCCAAGCCTGCCTTCGTGCTCGATCGAGGAGCCTACGACGCGCACGGCGAGCCGGTGATCGCCGACACGCCCAGTTCCCTGCCCCCCTTCCCCGCCGATCAACCGCGCAACCGTCTGGGCTTGGCGAATTGGTTGTTCGAGCCTGATCACCCTCTCACCGCCCGGGTCACGGTGAACCGCTACTGGCAGCTCATGTTTGGGAACGGCATCGTGCGCACGCCCGAAGACTTCGGTAGCCAGGGCCAGCCTCCCACCCATCCGGAATTGCTCGACTGGCTCGCCCGGGATTTTGTGAACAGCGGTTGGGACGTGAAACACCTGCTGCGGCAAATGGCGCTGTCCGCCACCTACCGTCAGAGCACGGTGATCAGTGCCGCGACCCGCGAGAAGGATCCGGAGAATGTCACCTTTTGCCGCAGCGAGCCCAAGCGACTACAGGCCGAGATGATCCGCGACAACGCCCTCGCCGTCAGCGGACTGCTGGTCGACGAGGTGGGCGGCCCGCCCACCCATCCCTACGAACTGGCGGTCGGATTCGAACCCATGGAACCCGACGAAGGGGACGGAGTTTACCGCCGCAGTCTCTACACGCTGAACAAACGCAATTCCCCCGCCCCGGTCATGGTGGCTTTTGATGCGCCCAAACGCGACGTATGTACGGTCCAACGGGCCGAAGTCGCATCGCCACTCCAGCCCCTGATCACGCTCAACGGTCCCCAGTTTGTGGAGGCATCCCGCGTCCTCGCCGAGGAACTGCTCAGCCGCGTCGACGGCACGCCGGAACTGCTGGTCAATGAAGCCTTCTACCGCCTGACCAGCCGCCATCCCGATCCTGACGAGCTTTCCCTGATGACCGAT
Source organism: uncultured Opitutaceae bacterium (assembly GCA_937128785.1). Classification (GTDB taxonomy): domain Bacteria; phylum Verrucomicrobiota; class Verrucomicrobiia; order Opitutales; family Opitutaceae; genus Actomonas. The sequence goes on from CAKZMS010000206.1 coordinate 1,925, forward strand.
CTGTATGCGGTGCAGTTGGCGGAGTTCTCAACTCAACCGGAGCAAGCCGATGCCTTCCTTTCGATTGGCCAAGCCGCGGTTTCCGGGCAGGTCCCCGCCGACCAACTCGCCGCCGGCACCATTGTCGTCAATGCCCTCATGAACCTGCACGAATCCCTGACTCACCGATGAGCGACCATTCCCCTCTCTGCACCGGTTACGAAGATACGGCCGGACTCTCTCGCCGCTCGTTCCTGAATAAACTCGGCATGGGCTTGGGCGGGCTCGCCTTGGCGGACCTGATGAATCCGGTTTCGGCCTTCGATCCGACCGCGCTGTTGTCGAGCACTCACATCGCGCCGAAAGCGAAGCGGGTCATTTTCCTCTACCAATCCGGCGGTCCGTCGCAGATGGATCTGTTCGACTACAAGCCGAGGCTCAACACCGAGCATGGCCAGGAACTGCCGGATTCGGTGCGCCAAGGCCAACGGCTCACCGGCATGTCGACCAACCAATCGAGCCTGCCGCTGGCGGGTTCACCCTTTGCGTTCAGGCAGCACGGCGAGAGCGGCGCCTGGCTAAGCGACGCCCTCCCCTACCCCGCCCAAGTTGCCGACGAGATTTGCTTCGTGAAGTCGATGTATACCGAGGCCAGCAATCACGGTCCCGGTGGCACGATGATGCAGACCGGTTCGCAGATTCCCGGCCGCCCGAGCTTTGGTTCGTGGATGTCCTACGGCCTAGGTTCGATGAACGACAACCTGCCGTCCTACGTGGTGCTGAAGCCGAAGTCCGGTGGCGGCCAGCCGCTCACTTCGCGCTACTGGGATGCGGGTTTCCTGCCAGGTAAACACAACGGCGTGCAATTCCGCGCCGACAAGGATGCCGTCCTCTATCTCAACAACCCGCAGGGCGTCAGTCGCCGTGCCCGCCACGCTGCCATCGAAACCCTGCAGGAGTTGCACGAGCGCCAGCTGGCCGAATCCAGCAACCCTTCGTTGGAAAACCACATCGCCCAATACGAAATGGCATTCCGCATGCAGGCCTCGGTTCCGGAAGTCACCGACCTGAGTGGCGAACCTCAGTCCGTGCTCGATCTCTACGGTCCCGGCGCCACCGAGGCCGGCACCTACGCGGCCAATTGTCTACTCGCCCGTCGTCTGGCCGAAAAGGGCGTGCGCTTCATCCAGGTATTTGAAAAGGGCTGGGACGCCCACGCCAATCTGCCGAACAACATTCGCAACCAGACCCGCAAAACCGATCAAGCCTCCGCCGCGCTCATCAAAGACCTCAAGATGCGCGGCATGCTTGATGAAACGCTGGTGATCTGGGGTGGTGAATTCGGCCGCACCAACTACTCTCAGGGCAAGATGACCGCCGACAACTTCGGTCGCGATCACCACCCGCGTTGCTTCACCATGTGGATGGCCGGCGGCGGCATCAAACCCGGCACCTCGCACGGCATCACCGACGACTATTGCTACAACATCGTGCAGGACGGCGTGCACGTGCATGACCTCCATGCCACCATGATGCACCTCATGGGCATCGACCACGAGCGGCTCACGTTCAAATACCAAGGACGGCACTTCCGTCTTACGGATGTGCATGGTCATATCGTGAAGCCCATCCTCGCCTGACGCATGGACTGGCTGACTTTCTTCGGGCGTTTCCACGTCCTCGCCCTTCATCTGCCCATTGGCATCCTGTCGCTGGCCGCGATTGCGGAGATTTACTACGCCCGCAAGTCGGAGAAAGAACGACCGGACTTTCTGCGAGCCGTTTGGCTGTGGGGCACGCTGTCCGCCGCCATCGCAGCGGGGCTGGGATACCTCCTTTCCCTGTCGGGTGGCTACGACGAAACGACGCTCGAACGTCACCTGATCACCGGCATCGCCACCGGAGTGGTGGGCTTTCTGTGTTGGTTGGTGTTTGGCCTCATCAAAGTGCGTCGGGCCGGAGCGGTCTACACCCTCGCCGGTCTCCAGTTGCTGCTGATGGGCATCACCGGCCACCTCGGAGGCAACCTCACCCACGGTCCGGAATACCTGTTTGAGCACGCCCCCAACCCCGTGCGAAAACTCGCCGGCTTCGGTCCCCGCCGAATCGCACGGCCTGCCGTCACCGACCTTAACCAAGCCGATGTGTTTCTGGACGTTGCCCAGCCGCTGCTGGAATTGCGCTGCACGTCTTGCCACAACCCCTCGAAGACCAAGGGCGGACTCCTGCTCGACAGCTACGAGAACATCATGCTCGGCGGCGATACCGGTGCCGCTGTCGTCCCCGGCGATCTAATCGCCAGCGAACTGAGCATCCGGATCAACCTCGATCCCGAGCACGACGACTTCATGCCCTCGGGCGGCAAGATCCCATTTACCGAGGCGCAGACCCGGGTCATGGATTGGTGGATCGAAATTGGCGCACCTGCCGGAGGGACCATCGCCTCGTTCGCTCCGAGCCCGGAAGTATCTGCTTGGATCGCGGCGGCGCTTGATCAACCCACGCCGGCCGTTTCCCTCACCAATGAGCTGGGGCTGCCCAAACTTCCCGCCCTTTCCCGGGACGTCCTCATGGAACTCGAATCGCTCGGGTTCGACGCCACGCCCATCAGCGAGACGGTCACCCATCTCGACATCGACTTTTATCGGATCGGCTCCGAAACCATCACCGACGAACACGTGCAGGCTCTGCTGAAGGCGCGCGACCACATCGCCTGGCTGAATCTGGGCAACTCCGGCCTGACTGACGCCCAACTCGAGACCATCGGACAGTTGCCGAACCTCCTGAAACTCGACGTCTCCAACAACCCGGTGACCGACACCGGCATCAGTGCCCTCACGCCCCTCCCTCGTCTGCAGACCCTGAATCTGCACCACACCAAAATCACCGACAACGCCCTGCCCGTCCTGGATCAGTTGATCACCCTCGAGCAGGCCAACGTATGGGCAACATCAGTAACGCCAGGATCCGCCGCCACCCGCCCCTACGCCGAAATCGCCACGGGGTTTTCCGTCCCGGAACGGGACGGAAGTTCCAAGTAACAGGTATCAAGTATCAAGAGGGCTGACTCCAACGCAGTTAGTTATTAACCACAAATAAACACGAATGGCTCCACTACCGTTACGCGATGAAGCCCGCCCAACGGATGTCTTTGTGAATCAAAAATGAAAATTACAGTGCGTCAGCCATTCGTGAAAATTCGGGTCCATTCGTGGTTAAAAATTTGCTGCCTCTCAGCCCTCTCTTGGTGGGGAAACATCGTTCATGGTCATCCTGACCATGACCATCACTCAGCGGATCATACAGGAACTGTATTAACCGACGGAGCCGAAGTCATCGGCCACAACGGTCTGCGCTACCGGGTGAACCGCGAGTGGAGCCAAGCCGATCCTGCCGTCGCCCCGGTGACCAATGCCCACGCCATGATCGAGGACAGCGAAGGACACATCTACCTCGTCACCGACGATATGGCCAACGCCTTCATCGTCTACGAGAAAGACGGCACCTTCGTCCGCACCATCGCCCACGAGGACCTCAAAGGCGGTCACGGCATCGACCTCATCACCCTCGACGGCGAAGAACACCTCATCCACGTGGATGGCGGCTGGCACCAGACTCAACCCAGTGCCTGGGAGTGGGAACGCACCAACGGCAGCGTCACCATTCTACACAAAGACGGCACCATCCGTCTCCGGCTTCCCTCTCCACACGACCTCGGCGTGTTCACCGAGGACGAACGCTACCAACCCTGTGACGTGGCGATCACGCCGGACAACGACATCCTCGTCGCCGATGGCTATGCCTCCGATCGTGTCCTGCATTTCAAACCGGACGGCACGCTCGTGCGCGTCTGGGGTGGCCCCAACCCCGGGCATCCGGGACATCTCAAAAATGCCCATGGCATTTCCATCGATTACAGCGATCCAGCCCAGCCCAAAGTCTGGGTCAGCTCGCGCGCCGAAAACAAACTCAAGGCCTTCACGCTCGAAGGTGATTGGCTCGAGACCATCGACCTGCCCGGCGCTCGCGCCGGTCAGGCTTTTTTTGCGCACGACAAACTCTATACCGGCGTTTGCTGGTCGCTCGAGAACGGAGTTGGCCAACAACTCCCCGAGTCCGGCTTTGTGCTGATCCTCGACCAAGCGACCCACCGCGTGCTCTCCGCCCCCGGCGGCACCGAGCCCACCTTCATCGACGGCGAGCTGCAGCCGATGCATCAGGCCCAACCGATCTTCAAACACGTGCACGACCTGTACGTGGATGATCAAGGAGACATCTACGTCGGAGAGTGGAATTCGGGTAACCGCTACCCCTACAAGCTCGAGCTGATCCACGAGTAGTTCGCGGGTGAGTCGCGGGTATCGAACCGTTCGAACGCGGGAGGGCATCGCGTTCTGGCATAACAACGGAGGGCGCTCCATGCTTCGTCTCATCATGCCACGACCCCGTTTTCGTTTGTCTGCCTTCGTGATCGTTTTGCTGGTGGGCGGAATGTTGCCCACTGCGTGGGGCCAACCCTACCCCAACCCCTACCGAAAGGTAGCCGATTGGGCCCAGCTTCCCGAAGGCCGCACCATGGGAGCAGTAGGTGACGTGGACATCGACCCCGACGGGGAACACATCTGGGCCATCATCCGGTGCGATGGCAGTGACGCTCATCAAGGTGGCTACGAGTGCTTCTACTCCGATCTGGAGCCAGACTTAAAATTCAACCAGGCAGGTGAAGTGGTGGAGAGTGTTGGGGGCGGTATGGTCATGTGGCCGCACGGCCTGGAAGTGGATCCTGATGGCAATATCTGGGTGACCGACGGAGCCCGTGCCCGCCGCACCACCGACGGCAAGCGCGGTCATCAGGTGGTAAAGTTCAGCCCGACCGGCGAAGTCCTCATGGTGCTGGGCACCCCCGGTGAGCTCGGAAACTCCGAGTCACATTTTAATGCCCCTTCCGATGTCGTCGTGTCCGAGGGCGGCGCGATCTTTGTCGCGGATGGGCACGACGTGGATACCAACAACCGCATCGTGAAGTTCGCTCCCGATGGGACCTTCGTGCAGGCGTGGGGGCAAACCGGCTACGGGCCGGGCGAGTTTCGCATGATTCATGCCTTGGCCATCGATTCCCGCGGCCGGTTATTTGCGGCCGACCGATTCAACAATCGGATTCAAATCTTCGATCAGGACGGAGAATTTATCGCGCAATGGACCCAGTTCGGCCGTCCCAGCGGGATCTTCTTTGACGAGAATGACCTGATCTACGTGCCGGACTCGGAGTCCGACAACCTGCAGAACCCCGGCTGGGAGATGGGCATACGCATCGGCGATGCGGCGGAAGGTTGGGTGCACTACTCCGTCCCCACTTTGGCCGGTGACCCACGTCACAAGCGCGGCGCCGGTGCGGAGTTCGTCGCCGTCGACAAATTCGGCAACATGTATGGGGGTGAACCCTCCAGCCGCACCCTGCAAAAATACATCCGCGTGCGGCGCTGATACCAGGCACGAAAATCCGAATACGCTACTGCAGGTCCGCCGGCATTTCGCCCAACCGGCGTTTCACCTGGAACTCATAGAGCGACCCCTCCGCGATGGGTTCGTCCAGTGAAATCACGATTGACTGTCCTTCCCGGAAATCAATCGGCGTTCCGTGCATGCCGACAATGGTGGGTTGCATGATGCGCCAGTAAGCGGAGTCCAAATCCTCGAATATGAAGTCGCTCAACGGCTCGTTGGTTTTGAGGTGATTCCACAGAACCAGTCCTTCGAGATGATTTGGTAAGGAACCCACCGCGCCCCCTGCTCTCCCCGTCATGAAGCCCCCAACGCAGGAATCGAACAGGGTGTGGCGGGGCTGGGAGGCATGGGATTCAAACGAAGTATTCGACCCCCAATAGCAGCTCCAGATCACATTCCCCATGGCTGCTTTGGAAATCCCCAGACTATGCCACATGGAGGCCAGATCCTGAACCCGGGCCATGAGACAAAATGAACTCCCCGCAAACGCGATGGCGGCATGCCCTTGGCGGCCGCTGATCA
>CAKZMS010000207.1 GCA_937128785.1 uncultured Opitutaceae bacterium
AGATGGACACCAGAAGTCCGGGTACCATTGCAAGAACAAGTCCAAACCGCCGAACGCGGCGAAGGTTTCTAGACATGAGTTGATCCTCATCTCCGAGTTACCTCCGCTATTTCTTCCCGCGCCAAGCATGAGTGCGCGCAGTCCGGCCGGAGCCATCACATCCCCGGGGTCGTAGTAAACGGTCACCTACGTAGCGGAGGGTGACCTCCTACGAGCCTCTTCAAACGTCGGCACGATGTGCGTTGTTTTCAAGCAGAACGTTCTGAAGCGCTCGATATCGATGTAAACAAGGATCGACGTGACGGGACACAAGGAAGGGCGGCATCTCTGCCGCCCATTCTCTGGGTGAAGCATTTACTCCGTGACCTGACCATCGTCGCCATCGGCACCAGCCTGCCCGAGTTGGCGATCTCCGTCGTGGCCGTGAAGAACGGGGAAAACGACGTCGCCATCGGCAACGTGGTGGGTTCAAGCATGTTCAATATTCTGGGCATTCTGGGCGCGACCGCCGTTGCCGCCGGAGGCATCGCGATCTCCCTCAGCCCGGTCGACCTCATCATGCTGGTCGTGCTCACGGCGGCGCTGTGGCCGCTGGTGCAGACGGGCCACCGCATCGACCGACGCGAAGGCGCTGCCCTTCTGTTGGCCTACGTGCTCTACACCGGCTGGTTGTTCACCGTGCGGGGATAGGAATCGGGGTTTTAGTTGCCGAGCTTTTGGTCGAGGGAAAACCTGCCGCCGCCGGAGAAGATCAGCGCGAGAAAAGCCAATCCATAAACGAACGCCAACTCTCCATTACCCGCACCAGCAAACTTGCCATCGTGGACCATAAAAAATGCCACTGCCATGGTGGAAGTCAGAATCACCGCGGATAGCCGGGTGAACAGTCCCACAATGAGAAAGGCGGCGACAAAAACCTCGGCCAAACCGGTGAACGCTAGACTTACCGGTGACGTAACGCCGAGAGGATCCGGAAACCCGCCGCTCTTGTCCGACCATCCGATGAGCTTCCCCCAACCATGGAAGATCAGCATGTAGGTTCCGAACCCCACCCGCAGAATCAAAAGGGTGACATCCTGGCTCTTCGGCAAAAAGGAAAGGCTGAGAAATTTGTTCATCACCGCGGAATCTACCAACCCGAAGCCGCATGCCAAGAATTCCGTGACGCCCAACCCATGTTGTAACGTATTACGTTACAAACGAGGATCTGCCTCTTCGAGGAATGCCAAGGCCCGGGCTTCGGACCAATAGGTGTTGCCCCGAGTGACGAAGCCCACGTGACCACCGTGGCGGGGCACCTCCAAGTGCAACCACTCGCTGGCTTCGGCCTGATCACGCGGGAAACATCCACCGGCCAGGAACGGATCGTCCGCAGCGTTGACCAGCAAAGCGGGCACCCGAATATCGGCCAAAAAACGCCCACTGCCGCATTGCTGCCAATAATCCTCCGCGTCAGCGAACCCATGCAACGGCGCGGTGTAGCGATCATCGAATTGGCGAAAGGTCCGCATTTGATCCAGTCCATCCAGCGAGAGTTGGCCGGGAAATGAGCGTTCCTTCCGGCGCACTTTTTCGCGCAGCGTTTTCATGAAACGCGCCATGTAGATGCGATTCTGCCACTCGCCCAACCGCACGGAACTGGCGGCCAAATCACACGGCACCGAAAACGCCACCGCCCCGCGAATCCGGTCATCCACACCATCCGACTGCTCGCCCAGATACTTCAGGGTTTGGTTGCCGCCCAAGCTGAACCCGACCAATGCCACCGCTTGCCAGCGACCGGTCGCCAGCACGTGACTTATCACCGTGCCCAGATCATCGGAAGACCCACTGTGGTAAAAGCGGAGCTGAAGATTCACCTCTCCGCTGCAGCCCCGGCAATTCCACGCCACCACATCCCACCCCGCTTGATGAAAGGCGTGCGCCATGCCGCGGATGTACGGTTGGTTGGCGTTGCCCTCCAAGCCGTGCGAAAGCACCACGACCCGGCGACTACCCGGCGCCCATATATCGAGATCCAGAAAATCATCGTCCGGCGTGGAAATGCGTTCCCGCTCCCACGGCACGGCGGCAACCCGCCGCACCACCGCCGGCCAAATTGACTGCACATGCCCGTTGGCAAGCCCGATTGGTGCCCGGTAGGTGGAATCAATAAAGGGCATGCCGATCCCCCGCGCTCAGGGGGTTCCCCGGCCCTTCCAAGCCACCATCGCGGATTGTTCTGCTGCGATCACATTTCCCCTTCGATCGGCAAAGTCATCAGGAGGAAATCATAGAACTCCTGCATCACCCCCGACGAAGGCTGATGACTCCGGACCGCGTCGTCCGATTCCCATTGGATCTGACCGCTATCGCTGCGCGACAATTTCCACGCGTTCTCCAACGCAAAATCATCCGTCAACGCGGTCCTGACTTCGTGATTGAGGGTCGCGCTGTGAATCAACAACCCCATCTCGGTGTTCAACCGCAGTGAACGCGGATCCAAATTGGGACTGCCCACGAAGACTTTGTCGTGATCAACCACGATCACCTTGGCGTGCAGGGCCAGGTGTTTGTCGGAAATCGGCGTCACCATGTAGTCGCTGCGGCTCCCGGCATCCACCCTCAGTTCATGGAGATCGGCCCCATGATCGAGCAGTCGGCCGATGTGCTTCCGATAGGCACTGTGAGCGGCGAGGTGGTTGTTGGAGCGAATGGAATTGGTCAAAACGCGGACGCTCACCCCGCGGTCCTCTGCCCGCTGCACCGCCGCCTCAAATTCAGGCGTCGGAATGAAATACGCCGACACCAACCAGACTTCTTTTTCCGCTTCATCCAGCAGTCGACTGACTGCCGTGGCGATCGCGTTGGTCGGGCTTTCAGGAGTTCCGCCCTTCATGGTGTCGGGTTCATCCAGAATAAGTTCGGCCTCGCCCGCTGCCGCTCCTTTCACCAACTCACGCCACTGAAGGCGGCGTTCCTGCGGCGATTCCATGACGGATTCCAGCGGAGCGGTTAAATCAGCTTCCATCGGGTCAACCGGGGACGCTCCCATCCCGCCGGAATGCAGCACCCGTTCCACCTCCACCGCCCATTCATCATTCCAATAGGTGTCGAAGCCTTGGCTCAGCGCGACGATATCCGATCCGCCCACCAGCACTTCAAGATCCCGAAAATTGGCCACCTGATGAAAGCCAAAGTAGTGGTCGGCCAGATTTCGCCCCCCCAGCAACGCCACCTGGCCATCCACCACCATCAACTTGTTGTGCATCCGATGATTTAGTCGGCTGAAGGCCGCCAGATTGAGCGCCTGCCGGGCGATCAGATTGTGCGGGCGGTTGGGAAACGGATTGTAGATCCGCCCCGATACATTCGGATGCGATGCCAAGGCTGCAAAACTGGCTTCACTTTGAATCAGGAAGGAATCGTCCACCAGAAGGCGTACCATCACCCCCCGATCGGCCGCCGCCCGCAACCGCTCGTGGACCAGGCTTCCCGCATAATCGTCCTCCCACAGAAAGGTCTGCAAATCGATGCTGCTCGTGGCACTCTCAATCGCCCGCAATCGCCAGTCCAGGGCCCCCGGACCCAGATTAAGCAAGGCATACCAATCGTCGGTTCTGACCTCGCTCATCTCCGACCACAATGGAGCGTCCACCGCCGGACGGGCCTGCTGCCATTCGCGCTCCCCCGGGGTCACTTGCAGGGAGCACCCGGTTCCAGAAACCATAATCAGGGCCGCGCACAGGGCATTTTGAAGAGGTCGGGGAATCATCACAGGAAAACGCTACTCAGAAAACAGCTCAATCAATGTTGCGCAACGACTGATCACGGATTCAGCGACCGGATAGACCCGCTTCATCTCTCCGCTGAATGCGTCCGGGCTTGCACTGATCGGCCAATACCCAAGCGTCCCCTCCATGCTCATCTTCATCGGCAAACTCGGACTGGCGGCGCTCTCTGGCGTGATCATCCTGGCGCTGCTGTGAAGGCATTTCGCTACGGGCG
>CAKZMS010000208.1 GCA_937128785.1 uncultured Opitutaceae bacterium
GTTGCTTGGTGCGGCGGCGCAGGCGGGACTGTTCATCACCTTCTTCAGTTCCAGTTTGCTCGGCTTCACCTCCAAGCAAGCTGCCGCCATCGCCATCATCGGTGGTGCCGACGGACCTACGGCAATTTTTCTCAGCAACAAGCTCGCCCCCGAACTACTCGGCGCCATCGCTGTCGCGGCCTACAGCTACATGTCCCTCGTGCCACTCATCCAGCCGCCGATCATGCGCCTGCTCACCACCGATAAGGAACGCAAGATCCGCATGAAGTCGCTGCGCCAGGTGTCGAAGATGGAGAAACTGGTCTTCGCGCTGATGGTGATGATCATCTGCGTGCTGCTCGTGCCCGATGCCACCGCCCTGATTGCGATGCTCATGCTCGGCAACTTCCTGCGCGAGTGCGGCGTCACCGAACGATTGGTGAAATCCGCCCAGAATGAGATCATCAACGTGTTGACGATATTCCTGGGCACCAGTGTGGGCATCACCATGCGGGCCGACAGCTTCCTCGCTCCGGCGACCATGAAGATTATTTTGCTGGGGGTGGTGGCATTTTGCATCTCCACCGCGGCGGGTGTGCTCATGGCCAAAGTCATGAACCTGGCCACGCCGAAGAATCCGGTAAACCCGCTGATCGGCTCCGCCGGAGTATCGGCCGTGCCGATGGCAGCCCGCGTGTCGCACAACGAAGGCCAGAAATACGATCCGCGAAACTACCTGCTCATGCACGCCATGGGCCCGAACGTCGCCGGCGTGATCGGCACCGCCATCGCCGCCGGTTACTTCATCTCCGCGTTCAGTGGATGACGGAGCGGACATGGCAGCAAAGGGGTCAAACGCTTAATATCAACATTCAGGCCAAGCCGAACCCAGCACCCCGGATGACGGCAACGAAGGGGTTCTCTAGGATTTTCGCTTCGGACTTTTGATCGTGGAGGTCATCAAAGTGGGCCATCCCAGTGATGTAGTGATCCAAACCAACCGCCTCGCATCACGGCGGCGCGCGGCCGTATCTGAATTCAATCGCGGGGCGGCGAATCAAGGACTCTGTTTACCTTCCTGAATTTTCGTATTACGCCGAGCGAGATGACCTTGATAACGGCCCGCTTGAGAGCGCTGGGAGTAGTCCTGCACTTCGGCTTCACCCTACCAGCAATCGCGTGTCAGATTTGCGTGCCCCTGCCGACCCGGACTTTGGCGGACTGGTTGATCGACTCCGACGCAGTCACGTTGGCCCGGGAGGATCCCGATCAGGCTTATCAGCTGGCCGCGGTGGAGTTATTGAAGGGACCCGACGACGTACCTCCGGTGGAGCTGTTTCTCGATAGCTCGACCCGAAGAGCCTTGGTCAAGCTGCCGGACTACCATGTGATCTGTGTCTGGTCACGAGACGGGGAATTTGCCGGTTGGCGCCGGGTCGGTGCCACGAAGGATGCCACCGCCCACCAACTGGTGGCCGAGATCCTTGAGCTCGCGCCGACGTGGCGAGCACGACCCGAAGAACGCTTCGACTACTTTGCCCAAAAACTGGGTCAACCCCACCCACTCGTCGGCCCGTTGGCTTACTTGGAAATAGGCAAAGCCAGCTATCAGCGGATCAGAGGACTGCGGGGGCAAGTCGAGCCGGCCAAAATACGCGCCTTTCTGGGGGATATCCAAATGATGGAATGGCACGCCCTCTACATTCTCCTGCTGGCGGGAACAGGCGATCCTGAGGACCAGGAAATGATCCGCGTCCGCATCGACAGCATTGCCCGTACCTCGATTGGATTCCAACTCGCAGCCTGGGCCACGGCTTTGATTGAAATCGATGGTTCCGCGGGAGTCACCCGCTTACGTGAACTCTACACGCGGCGGAACAAACGCACGGCAGACGAGATCAACGCGGTGCGGTCTGCCCTGCAGGTCCACGCCGATGGAGGCCGGATCGATGCAATGGACGCCATTGTGGCCGCCTACGGAGACTTACTGGAAACCCATGCGGTGCTCGCCCCCGAACTGGCTGATGATCTCACGCGCTGGCAGCGCTTCGACCATGCAGCGACATTCGCCCGGTGGCTGGACGAGGCGGAACAGGAACGCGTGTTGGAGGCGCGCATTCGCTACCATCTACACCAGGCGGCAACCGCCCCTGATCCCCGGCCATGAGTTCGCTGCCTGACCGTCCCCATTTGGTGATTTCCCCGGGACGCGGAAATTCCGGTCCGGAGCACTGGCAGGCTTATGTAGAGCAACACTGGGGTGACACGAGTCGGGTTCAACAAAGCCTTTGGAACTGGCCGACTCGTTATCAATGGGTGGCGGGAATTGAGCGTCACGTGAGACCGATTGAGCGTCCCATGATTCTGGTGGGGCACAGTGCGGGGGCCCTCGCCATCGCCGAGTGGGCGCTGCGCGGAGGTTCCACCCAAAACGTCGTGGCGGCCCTCCTGGTGGCGCCACCGGATATGGAAGGCGCATCGCGGGCGTTGCCCGCCCTTTGGTTCCGTCGCCTGATCGGCTGGGCACCGATATCCCGCCAACCTCTGCCCTTCCCCAGCATACTCGTGACGAGCACGAACGATCACTACGGCGAGGAGCCCGATCTCCAAAAAATTGGTGCGGGCTGGGGCAGCAAAATGATCTCCCTCGGGGAAAGCGGCCACATCAACCATAAGTCCGGTTATGGTCCCTGGCCGCAGGTGTTGGAATGGATTGAAGATCTGAGCCAGGTCGGTTGACTTTCCGTTCAGCGGTCCGCTTAGAACCCACCCTCAAGCCAAACCGAACAATGAAAGGAAAACTTCAAATAGCCGGTGGCATCGCCCTGGGAGTGGCGATTTTCGAAGCGACCAAACTCACCGTGGGAGAAGCTGACTGGCTTCGCGTCATTTTCGTTCCCGCGTTCGCACTGTTGGTTTTCCTACCGCTACCGAAGCGATGGTTCCAATGGGACAAGTCTTCCCGCGACTGAATCCGCGCTTGATCGTTTAAGCGAAACACGGGCACTCCAGTCTGGTCAGAACCCTACGTGTTGGTTTCGATGTCAGCTGTGACTTCCCCCATTACCCGAAGAACTGCCCTGAAAACCTTCGCTTCCACGACTGCCCTCGCGGCTACCGGAGGCGCTTTAACTTCCACGACGATGTCAGCTGCCCATCACAAGTCCCCTATGGGTCACTACAAACACTCCGCATGCAAGTGGTGCTACAAAGGAATCTCCCTCGAAGAGATGGCGGCGCGCGGCAAGGAGGTCGGTCTCGATTCGATCGAATTGGTCAACGTCGATGAGTTGCCTATCCTGACAAAGCACGGACTCGAATGTGCCATGGTCTGGGGAGTTCCCGGCGGGATCACCGACGGACTTAATGACGCCAACAACCACGACGCCATTGTTGACTTCATGGAGCGGGAGATTCCCCGCATGATCGATGGCGGGGCCACCAACATGATCTGTTTCTCCGGCAACCGTCGCGGACAATCCGAGGAAGATGGACTCGAAGTTTGCGCACAGGGTCTGAAACGCATTGTTCCCGTGGCCGAGAAATACGGCGCGACCGTAACCATGGAACTCCTCAACTCCAAGGTGAACCATGAGGACTACCTCTGCGATCGCACGCCCTGGGGGGTAAAACTCT
>CAKZMS010000209.1 GCA_937128785.1 uncultured Opitutaceae bacterium
GCCTTCGCATTCCGCAGGTGGCTGAGGTAGATTCCCATCGAGGGCTGCAAGGTCACCCTTTCCAGCAGCGATCGGAAATCGCCGAAGGCGTGGTCGAGTAAAACATCATAGTAGGCGGTGACTCCGTTCTCCCAGTTGAGCACCTGGGCGTTTTCGATCGAGATGACAAAAATCTGGCTCAAGGCAAAAGCCACCCGCTGCCGCAGCTGGTCCTCCCCGTTCATCACATCCTTGAACCACGCCGAGTTCCGATGATGGAAACCCGGCCGCGCATTGTCCATCCCGCGGCCTCCCTGCGGCACGGCTTCCCATTCGGCGACCGTATCGGCACTCAAATACGAGACCGGCTTGGCCATCTGCTCGGTGATCCAAGCATCGATGCCGATCTCTTTCAGCCGGTCGATATCCGACCGTATCGGGCCAAACGTAGCCTGGGTCAGGAACCGCGCCGCGGCCTCATCCGTCGCCACCGCATCACTCACAGCGGGCGGCGGCTCCGGAGTGACAAACTCCAGGGATCCGTTGTGCAGGATGAGCGAACCCGCCAGCTCTCCTCCCGGATAGTTCGCGGTCTCGATACTCACATAAATCTGTCCATTGCGGAGCGCCTGCACGAGATCAGCGGACGTGTAATCGCCGGTGGCGTTCAGGTCCCAACGCTCGTTGATAACTTGTCCGTTGGGCAGACGGAACAGGTAGGGCCCGTTGTCTCCCGGGACTCCCAGGCGTAGGTAGGCCACCGTTTGCGGCGAAGTTAAGCCGGCAAAGGAGAGATTGATCAGTGAGGTCGATTCATCCGCCGAGAGTTGAACGGAAACCGACCCATAGGCCGCCGAAACTGCCGAACCGGGCGGTCGCAGGTTACCGACAAACAATTCTCCCGGAATCAAGACGATCGCGACCGTCGCAGTCGGCTGCGTGCCCGGCAGATAGCCGGTCCCCGGCTTGACCGAGAGAATCACGGTCTTGCTCGAGTCGGTGGAGACGGTGTTGGCGTAAGCGTCGATCAACAATTTCGCACTGGTCTGTCCCGCCGCAAAGGTAACCTGACTTGGAATGTTCACGTAGTCGGTGCCCATCACCGCCGAGCCCGCTGCGCCGATCGTTACGGTCAGCGATTCCGAAACGTCTCCGGTCCGCGTCAGCGTAAACTCGCCTGGTGCCGTCGACTCGTTGGTATCGGTCGTGGCGACCGTAGCCGCGATGCTCACGGCCGGGGCATCGACTTCGGTCAAATCGTAGACTTCAACCAACGAAATACCCGCCGCGTTACCCACCCCACTTACTTGCATGGTGTAGGCACCCGGCGCCAATTCGATCATGGCGACCGCATCCTTGCTTCCGCGCTCCAGCCCAAATGCGCCCGCCACCGAAAAGACCGCTTCGAGGCTCTCCGGATCGCCGAACTGCCCCCAATCGTCATTGCTGGCAATCTGCACCGCATCGCCCGCTCTCACCACGGCGATCGCCGGGTCAGCCAGCGCACCGGTCACCCCGAATTCTTCCAGGGCGGGACCCACCGCCCGCACTAGCAGCCGTCGATTGACGTCACCCGCAGCCACCACAAAACCCGAGATTACCAACGATCGATCAGCCTCGATCCGGCCCCGGGTCGACAAATTCATCAGCTGCGCGCTACCGGACAGGTCATAGATCTCGATCATGCCCTGCCCGTTGTCTCCAGCGCCCAGTCCCGAGGCGTGAGCCGAATAGACTCCCGGCTCGAGAGTCACCACCATCGCCGCATCGTGGCTGCCCGCGGGGAGCGTGAAGGCCCCGACCGAGCCAAACGATGCCGCGGCATCCGGCCCCCAATCGTTGTTTGTGGCGATGAGGTTGTTATTACCGTCATAGAGCCGCAGTTCCGGATCCCCGAGCACCCCCTCCACGCCATAGTCGGCCAGCGTTGGCCCGATCCCGCGAATCAAGACAGGCTTGGCTTCGCCCGGTCCGATCACAAAGCCCGCTACAAATACTTCGCTGCCACTGCCGACCCAGCCCCGCGATGACAGATTCAGCAGTCGTTCGTCCTCCGGCTGAGCCGAAGCAGCCAAACCCAAAACGGCGGCGCAAAGCCCCAGCAAAAATCGCTGACTCATTAATCGAAAAACAGGTAAGGGAACCATGGGGTTAGGGGGCTGACCAATCGGGTGTCTTAGTCCAAGACGCCGCGCGAGCCTATTTGTTTCACATTCACGCCCAATATAAACGTCAGGAAATTGTGAAACCGTTCAGTCCGATGATGCCCACGCTCTGCGATGGATCATTTTCGAGTTGGTCCCCGCCTCCAGTTAATATTTATTAAAACCTTCCCCGTGTCC
>CAKZMS010000210.1 GCA_937128785.1 uncultured Opitutaceae bacterium
GCCAGAATATTTACCAACAATTTATTGATGATAAATGTTTTCTTCGCTCGGGTCGCGGAAACATACAGCAAATTGACTTCATCTCTAAAGGCTGCTTTGTCGATATTAGGGTCAAAGAGATTATTAGGAAAGTCATTGTTGATTTCGACAATAAAATCGTCGAGGGCCAAATGCGGCCCTCATCGGATACCAAAACGCATGCCTATCTCTATAAAAACTGGGATAAAATCGGCGGAATCGCCCATACCCATGCCCTGTATTCCGTCTCCTGGGCACAGGCCCAACGAGATCTCCCTGTTTTTGGAACCACCCATGCCGACCACCTGACGGAAGATATTCCCTGCGCTCCTCCCCTACGGGATGACCTGATTGAGGGGAACTATGAGCACAATACCGGGATTCAAATCCTGGAATGTTTTGAAGAGCGCGGTCTTTCTTACGAAGAAGTCCCCATGGTTCTTCTTGGCAATCATGGGCCTTTTACCTGGGGGCCCAGTGCCGCTAAAGCAGTGTACAACAGCAAAGTCCTGGAAGCAGTTGCCGAAATGGCATACCTGACCCTCCAGATTAATCCAGCGGCACCTCGACTGCAAGATAGTTTAATCCGCCAGCACTCCGAACGACAGCACGGCACACACGCGTATTATGGGCAGTAATTACCTTACTCCGAATCAGTACGTAAGTGGTCCTAATTACTTACTTAAAAAAGAAAAGTTTCCAGATAATGAGTAAAAAAAACATCTGGTTCCTGACAGGAAGCCAGCATTTATACGGTGCCGAAGCGCTGCAACAGGTCCAACAAAATTCCGAGACCATCGTTAAAGCCTTTAATGAGACAGAGGTCACGGTAGTTCCTATTCTGCTACCTAAATTAGTAACTACCCCCGAAGAAATTACCCAAACCTGCATTGCCGCCAATGCTGATTCCGAATGCATCGGAGTAATTACCTGGATGCACACCTTCTCGCTCGCCAAGATGTGGATCCCGGGCCTGACGCTGCTCCAGAAGCCGCTGTGCCACCTGCACACGCAGTTCCACCGCGAGATCCCGTGGGACTCCATCGACATGGACTTCATGAATCTCAATCAAGCCGCTCACGGCGACCGAGAAGCCGGGTTCATCCACACCCGCATGCGGCTCAATCGCAAAGTGGTCGTCGGCCACTGGAGCGATCCCGAGGTGCAGCAACGCATCGGCGTCTGGATGCGCGCCGTCCGCGGTTGGACGGATCTACAGGGTGCCAAATTCGTGCGCTTCGGCGACAACATGCGTCAGGTGGCGGTGACCGATGGCGACAAGGTATCGGCCGAAATGCAGTTCGGCATTTCCGTAAACACTCATGGTGTCGGCGATTTGGTGGCCGCCGTGAACAAGGTGAAACCTTCCGCCGTGGCCGCCCTTTGCGCTGACTACGAAAAAACCTACAAGGTCGCCCCGGCCCTGAAAAAGGGGGGCAAGAAGCACGAGTCTCTGCGCTACAACGCCAAGCTTGAGCTCGGTCTGCGCGCCTTCCTCGAAGAAGGGGACTTCAAAGGCTACACCAATACGTTCGAAGACCTGCACGGTCTCAAACAACTCCCCGGCCTCCCCACCCAACGCCTCATGGCCGACGGCTACGGATTTGGCGCTGAAGGCGACTGGAAAACCGCCGCATTGGTGCGAGCCATGAAGGTGATGGACTACGGCCTCAAAGGTGGCACGTCCTTCATGGAAGACTACACTTATCATTTGTCGCCCAAGGGCCACCAAGTCCTGGGTTCCCACATGTTGGAAATCGATCCGGCCATCGCCGCCGGCAAACCCTCCTGCGAGATCCATCCGCTCGGCATCGGCGGCAAAGAGGATCCCGTGCGACTGGTGTTCAACGCTCCCACCGGCAATGCGCTCAACGCATCACTCATCGATCTGGGCAACCGCTTCCGCCTGCTCGTGAATGAGGTCAAAGCCGTCAAACATCCTAAGCTCCCCAAGCTACCGGTCGCGCGCGCCGTCTGGGAATGTAAACCCAACTTCAAAACTGCCTGCCAGGCATGGATCCTCGCCGGTGGAGCCCACCACACCGGCTACAGCTACGCCGTCACGACCGAAATGCTCGAAGACTTTGCCAACATTGCCGGCGTGGAGTTGGTCACCATCGACGCCGATACCCGTATCAGTGAGTTCAAACAAACCCTCCGCAACAACGAGGTCTACTACCACCTCAACCAGGGCTTCCGTGCCTGATATCGAAGTAGTTAGTAGCCAGTCGCGGGTAGCGATTAGTCCGGACGGTCTGACTCCTCCCCCTGCTCCCTTTCCTCCTCCCTCCCCCCCCCCCCCC
>CAKZMS010000211.1 GCA_937128785.1 uncultured Opitutaceae bacterium
CCACGTCGCTGGCGTCCGCCGGCGATTTCAACTCTGGCGTGCGCACGGCAAAGTCGGCGGCAGGAAACCGTTTGAGCAAGCGGCGCAGTTGGGGTGCCAGCGTTTTCGCCGAAAAATCACCCGATACGGACAGCACCACATTGGGCGCCACCATCAAACTGCGGTGCAGTTTCCGCAGATCCTTGGGTTTCAATTTCTGCAGATGCTCAATTTCGCCACCCGCTTCCACCGCGAGGGGATGGTCGCCAAAGAAGCGCCGGCGCAGTTCCTTGCGACCGATCGTCACAATGTCGTCCGCGTCCTGTTGAAGCTCCGCCACCTGCGCAGCCCGTTCGACGTCGAAGGAGGATTTGGTGAATTTCGGTTTGAGCGCGGCCTGCTCCAGGAGGTCCAACGCCAATTCCACGTCGCCCGGCAACACTTCGACCGCCAGACCAAAGGTGTTGTTGCCGGTGACGGGGCTGAGCGACCCGCCAACTTCCTCGATCGCGGCGGCGACCTGCGCCGCCGAACGCTTGGCCGTATCACGGGCCAACAACGTCGCCATCAAATTGGTGGATCCTCGTTGGGAGGCATCCTCGTAGGCGGATCCGCCCAACGCCAGCAACCGCAGGTGGAGATGGGGGAGCCTTGAATCGGGCTGCAGAATCAATCGCGCTCCATTGGCGAGCGTTTCGTCCTGTAACTCCGCCGTCTCGACCGCTGCCTTGGTATCGACACTTTCGGCCGGCTCTTCCCGAGGACTCAACGACACCACGTGCCCCACCCCGTTGAGCAGATACGTGCGCAGCACCCGTTTGAGTGCTGCCGGGGTGACTTGGCGCAGACGCCCCAGGTAATGCCGCGAAAAGTTCAGGTCCCCGGCAATAACTTCGGCCACCCCCAAACGGGAAGCCTGCCCGGCCGCGGTTTTTCGGCCGTTGATTTCGCCTACGACCATTTGCCGCACCGCCTTGCGCACTTGGGCGGCAGTGAAACCACGACGCAGGGTTTTGCGGAGCTCCCGGTGAACGGCCGCCAGGGCCTTGTCGCGCTGGGGTCCATCACAAACGAGTGAAAGGTAGAACAACCCCTGTGGACCCGGCGCCCAAGCCGTCGCGTCGATGGAGTGGACCAACCGCGCCTTCTCGCGCAGCGAATTCCACAGTACCGAGCTATCGCCATGACCCAGAATCAGGGCCAGCACGGACAGCGCGGGGGAGTCGGGATCGGTTAAGCCGGGGATCTGCCAGGCCATCGCCGCGCGCACCACTTCGACATCGTCGGCCAAATGCTCAACCCGTGCCGCCAATGCCGGCGGTTCTTCCGGCAAGTAGACGGGGGCCAACCGACGACGGGGCGCCGCTCCCCAATGCTTGGCCACGGCTGCTTCGATCTTCGCAACGTCAAAGCCGCCCGACACCACGACCACGATATTGTTCGGAACGTAGCGGGACTGATAGTAGTCCACCAACGCCTCGCGCTCGATTGCCGCAAAGACATCGCGATGACCGATGATAGGCTGCCGCATCGGGTGACGTTGGTAAACGGTTTCGAACAGCGCCTGCCACAGGCGGTGATCCGGATCATCCAATCCCATGTCGATCTCGCGCAAAATGACGTCCTTTTCGCGCGCCACCTCCTCCGCGGGCAAAGTCGAATTGAGCACCGCGTCGCCCAACACATCGACGGCCACTGGGGCGTGCTCGGACGGGATATCGATGTAGTAGACCGTGCGGTCAAAGGACGTGTAGGCATTGATGTAGCCTCCGTATTCTTGGACTTCGGTGCAAATCTCCCGACCTTCCCGCCGAGAGGTGCCTTTAAAGAGGAGGTGCTCCAAATAGTGGGAAAGTCCCGCTCCCAAATGGTCGTTCTCGTGAATGCTGCCCGTTTTCACCCAGGCCTGCACCGAGGTGACCCCCACTCCGGGATCCGGCTTCAGAATCAGCGTGAGCCCGTTGGGCAGCACTTGGCGAATTGGCGCGTCGCGCCATAGTTTTTCGAGGAGCTTGAAATCGGAGTCGAGGGAGGCGGCCATGGTCGGAAAGCCGCCCACTAACGACTCAGGAGTCCAAAATGCCAAGATCGGGATGCTTTTCCCAACTGCATTTCCTCACACAAAGCGGGGCTGGCGCTGTTCCTTGGGCCGGAAGGGTTCATCGAATGCCTCTTCAAAGGTATAAAATTCCGCAAAATCCTCCCGCTGGTCCTGGGCGTTGCGGCTGAAGACATTGTATTCGATGAGGTTGAAGACGATGTCGCCGAAATCGCCACATTTGGTGACCCCCCAATCGCCCAATACCGTTCGAGCCATCGGCCCGAACTGATCCAACGCAAAGGCGCGTAATCCCATCAACAATTCCTCCCCGGTGACATGGAGCGACTTACCGGCACGGGACGCATCTGACTTCTTCAGCTCTTTAACTGTAAAATCGAGACCCTGGCGGACGAAACCGTAGGCACTTTTGCTAAATCGGGGATCCTCTTTGCAAATGAGCGTCACCACTTCGTTAAAATCTAAGTCTTGCACAGGTTTATAGAATTTCAGGGAGAGGAGAGAATCGGCAGGAATCACCCGGAAAATCCACCGTTGAGTGGGGAATCTCTGGATAATCCGCTATGTTCGACGTAAATGTAAAGTTATTGTAAACCATTTAGATCTGTTTACATTTTGCGTTACCTAAACGTCACACTGGTGTCAAAAAACACCACAAACAAATGATTTCCGCAACCCAAACCAATCATCCATTGAACGAAACCGATCAAGATTCTCCCAGCGCCATCGCGTTGCAGGTCGCCTGCAACCGCCTCAAATCCGCTGGGCTGCGTATTACCCAGCCCCGGATCGCCATTTTAGAGGCTCTCATCAAACGGTCGCTCCCGGCTAGCATCGAGCAGATCCACGCCGAGCTCTCCGCCACCGTTTGTGATCTCGTGACCGTTTACCGCTGTCTCGCGGCCTTCGAGGAGCTCGGACTTGTCCGTCGCTGCTTCTTCCACAACGGAGCCAGCCTCTACCAGATCGCCCTCGCTGACTCTCCTTCCTATCACATCGTCGACAAGACCTCCAACTCGGTCGGCGAGCTCGATCCCGAGCTGGCTCAGGAACTCAGCGAGGCCATGCGCAAAATCGAGCAAAAGCTGATTGCCCGCGGTTACACCGACGTTTCTCACCTGGTCGAATTCTTCGGCCGGGCGCCCAAGCACCCGATTGATCGGATGCAGAACGGCGCCCTGATGGCGGAGATTCGGTAAGCCTCTCCGGCAAGACGATCACTCTACCCAGCCGCACTCGTCCGGGGTGCGGCTTTTTTGTGTCCCTCCCCTACGGTCGAATCTTTCATCGGCTTTCATATTGGCTCCCACACGACGCTCGGCCTAGCTGGGATCTTCTCCTCCCCGGACCAAACTTCCCCCCCCACCCTGTCTGACGCATGAGTGATTCCTCTTACCAACTGACCGAAGACCAGAAGACTTTCTACAACGAGCACGGCTACCTCCTCGGACTGCCTCCCATCTACTCCCGCGAGGAGATGGCTTCACTCAATGAGGAACTGCCCCATCTACTCGCCCTGCTGGAGGAAGGCGAGTCCTCCAAGGACATCCGCGAGTGGCACGAGACCAGCACCTATCTCTACGACATCTGCATGAATCCGCGGATCCTCGGTCTGGTCGAGGGGGTGTTGGGACCCAACTTTTACTGCTGGGCGAGTAACTTCTTCATCAAGGATCCGCGCAGCACCTCCACCGTCGGCTGGCACCAGGATGCCTACTACTGGCCCATGGCTCCCCATCATTCCGTGACGGTGTGGCTGGCCTTTGACGACGTTGATGAGGTCAACGGCGGCATGAAGCTGATCCCTGGCTCCCACCGCGGCGGCATCTTCAACCACACGCGCTCCACCGAGACCGATTCCGTGCTCACCCTCGAATTGGAGGACGGTTCCGACTTCCGCGCCGACGGCGCCGTGCAATGGAAGTTAAAAGCCGGCGAATGCTCCCTGCATGACGACCGGGCGATTCACGGTTCACCGGCCAATCCCTCCGATCGTCGTCGGGCTGGCCTGACCATTCGCTACTCCGGAACCGA
>CAKZMS010000212.1 GCA_937128785.1 uncultured Opitutaceae bacterium
GGTCCTCGTCCCCGACTTCAAAGGCCGCCTCGACCAGGTCGACACCGTGCTCGATGCCGAGCCCGACATCTACAATCACAACGTCGAAACGGTGGAACGCCTGCAAAAACCCGTGCGCGTGCAGGCCCGCTACGATCGCTCCCGCTCCGTGCTGCGTCATGCCAAGTCCCGCGGTTTCACCACCAAGACCGGAATCATGCTCGGCCTCGGCGAGACCAAGGAGGAGATCGAGCAGACCCTGCGCAACCTCGTGGAGGACGAAATTGATATCCTGACCCTCGGCCAATATCTGCAGCCCACGCCGCGACACTGGAAAATCGACCGTTGGGTGCATCCCGATGAATTTGCTCACTGGAAAGAATGGGGCCTGAAGCTGGGTTTCGGCGTGATCGAAAGCGGCGCCATGGTGCGCTCCAGCTACCACGCCGACGAGCAGTCCGAGAAATACACCGGCGCCGAGCACCTGAATACGGCCAACGCCCTCGCCCACTGATCACGACTGGACCGAAGATCACCGTTTGGGGGCAGAGCTGATCCACCTTTAACAGTAAGCGATGCGACGCGGCTCCCGGGGCGGATAGATCTCGTTATGCTTCCACGTCGCGAATAAGCTCAAGCAGTCATGAAATGGACTCGTTTGTTCCTCCTTTTTGCCGGTGCCTTCATCACCCTCGCGCCGGCCGCCGATAAGAACGCCTTCGTCCTCGAGCGCGGCGTTAATCTCAGCCACTGGCTGTCTCAGCGGGGCGAACGACCGCGCGAGCAACTGGCCTCGTTTGTGACCGAGTTTGATATCATCATGCTCAAGGACGCCGGGTTCGACCACGTGCGCATTCCGATCGATGAAATTGAGTTTTGGGACGACCGGGGTGAGCCCCGGGAGGATGCTTGGTCCACTTTGGAAAATGCCCTGACCTGGGCCCGGCGCCATGAATTGCGCGCCATTGTCGACCTGCATGTCATCCGGTCCCACCACTTCAATGCGGAAAACGACGGTGGCACCAACAGCCTGTTTGATGACCCCGCGGAACAGGCCAAGTTTGTGGACCTCTGGCGAGAAATTTCGGCGCGCATCAGCCATCATTCCGTCGACTGGGTGGCCTATGAATTCATGAACGAAGCCGTGGGTGAGGATCCCGAGGACTGGAATCGACTCATTCAAAACGTATATGCGTTTGCCCGGGAAGAGGAGCCCACCCGAACCTTTGTGATCGGTTCGTTTCAGTGGCAGTCCATCAGCATGTTGGAAAAGCTCTGGGTGCCCGAAAACGACTCCAATCTCATCATCAGTTTTCACACCTACGCGCCCTTCTCGGTCACTCATTACAAAGCCAGCTGGACTCCCCTGCGCGCCTACCAGGGCCCCATCAATTACCCGGGCTTGCCCTACCCTGAAGACCTCGATTTTGCCCAATTCAGCCCGGAGGTGGGCGAGATGTTGCGGGAACTGCAAACGCCCTTCGACCTCTACGCAGCGCTGGAAGAGTTGAAACCCGCCGTCGAATTCGCCCGCGAGAAAGGCCTGCCGGTTTATTGCGGCGAGTGGGGGTGCTATCTCGCCGTCCCCCGCGAAATGCGCCTCGCCTACTACCGCGACTGGACGAATGCCTTCGAAGCCTTGGATATCCCCTGGACGATCTGGGACTACAAAGGTGGTTTTCGCATCGTGAACGATGACTCCCGGGAAATTGACCACGAGCTCATCGACATCCTGACCGGACGGTGAGCGGACCCGATTACTGCGACCCGCCCGGGTTAATTCTCTCCGCCAATTCGTAACGCCGTCGGCTTTGCAATTTGGCCCAAATATTGCAGGCTAACTGCCATGCTCAGCTCTCGTTTCCTTAGGTTAGTCGTCGCTATCTTTCTCCCCTTGCTGGCGGCGGCCGGCGAAATCGTCTCCGGGCCCATGTTGGGATACCGGGCTCATCGCGAGGTGTTCATCTGGCTGGAGACCCGCCAAGCGGAGTCGGTTGTGCTGGAGTATTGGCGGAAAGACCAACCGGACCAAATCAACCGGATCGAACACATCGACATCCCCCACCACCCGGCCAACGGACAAATCCACCATTTTGTGCCCGGCCTGCTGAAAATGGGGGCGAAGTATGAGTATCGCATTCTCATTGATGGCGACGAAGCCGAGCTCATGGCGCCGGCGGAATTCCAAACCCAAGACCTGTGGGAGTGGCGTAAACCGCCACCGGATTTCTCGTTTCTGATGGGTTCCTGCGCCTACATCAACGATCCGGAGTATGACCGCCCCGGGCCGGGCTACGGCAAGACCTACAACACCTTTAAACTCATGGGCGAGTCGGACGCCGATTTCATGATCTGGACCGGTGATAACTGGTATTGGCGTGAGCCCGACTACAGTTCAGTCAGCGGCATGTGGTATCGACCTTCCCACGATCGTTCCATTCCGGAAATGCAGAAGTTCCTCGGCACGATGCATCACTACGCCACTTGGGATGACCATGACTATGGTCCCAACGACTCCAATTGGTCCTTCGAATACAAGGAACTGGCGCTCGATATTTTCAAAGCCTACTGGGGGAACCATACCTACGGCGAAGCCGCCAATCCCGGGGTCTACAGTAAATTCTACTGGGGCGACGCCGCGTTCTTCCTCATGGACAACCACTACTACCGGGACGCCGCGACCCTTGATCAGGATAGCCATCCGGAAAAAACTCAATGGGGCCGACATCAGCTCGAGTGGCTCAAGCAATCGCTCCTGCAGGCCAAGGTTCTGCGTCACTTTCGCTTCCTCTTTATCGCCAGTGGTAACCAAATGCTGCAAACCCTGCCCCGGGGCGACCCCCATGAACTCTACCGTCGCGAACGTGAAGAGTTGATGGAGTTCATCGTCGAAAACGAAATTACCGGTGTGGTCTTCCTTACGGGCGACGTGCACCACAGCGCCATGTATCGACGCCAAATCGGCGACGCCGGCCAATGGATCTACGAAATCACTTCCTCACCGCTCTCGAGCGGCTCTTGGGATGCCGCCAATAGTGACAAGGCTGATGATCCCCACGTCATCGCTGGCACCCTCGTCGGCACCCAGAACTTTGTGGAGGTCGGGATCTCCGGCGAAGGCGAGGACCGCCATGTCACGGTCAAATCCATCGACCACGAGGGCATGACCCGCTTCCCCGAGAACCGCCGCG
>CAKZMS010000213.1 GCA_937128785.1 uncultured Opitutaceae bacterium
GACGGCGCCGAGTCCGGCGAGGATGCGACTCTCGGCAACGACGACACGGGCGAGACGGCCGGGCGTCGCGCCCAGCGCGAGACGCACGCCAAATTCCGGCAGGCGGGCGATGCTGCGGGCGAGCAGCAGGTTCGCGAGGTTGAGGCAAACGATGAGTAGAACCATGCCGACGGCTCCGAGGAGGAGTTGCAGACTCGTGCCGATGGCGGCGGTGCGTTGCTCCTGCAGCGACACCACGGTAGCGGTCCAGTCACGGTTCGCTTCCGGATATTCGCGAGCGAGGTCCTGGGATATGCCTTTGATCTCGGTCTGGGCGATCGTTTCGGAAACGCCGGGCGCGAGGCGGGCAAACCCGGTCCAGAAGCGCGCATCACGGGCGAAGTATTCGGGCGACTCATCGGGGAACGGTAGCCAGGCCTCGACAAAAGTGGGCTCTCGAAAAGTCGCGGGCATGATGCCGATGACGGTGTGGGGTTGATCGTCGAGCGTGATGTCGTTGCCGACGATGCTACGATCGCCGCCGAAGTAGCGTTGCCAGGCCTCCTCGCTGAGCACAACCGTGCGCGCGGAGGAGAACGAAAACTCGTCGGCGTTAAATGTGCGGCCGATGATCGGGTTGACGCCAAAAACATCGAACAACTCGGCGCTCACGAGGCCGGTGATCATTTGCACCGGGGGGCCATCATCTGGGGTGTAAGCGATGAAGTTGGGACGTAGGGCGCCGAGTTTATTGAAGCTGGTGGAGCGTTCGCGGTAGTCGCGGAAGTCAGCGGGCGATACGCCTTCCTGGTCGATGGCCTTGGCGTGGTTCAGATTGCGGAAAGTGACCAGACGCTCGGGTTCCTCGTAGGGCAGGGGCTGCAGCACGATGGAGTGAAAGAGGGAGTAGATCGCGACCGTCGATCCCAGGCCCGTAGCCAGCATGCCAATCGCCAGCAGGGCGAAGCCGGGAGCCCGGCGGAGTTGGTGGCGGGCGATGCGGAAGTCGGAAAGCAGTTCCTTCATGACGCGGCCCATCTTAGACCGTGACGCCGATCATTTGCATGGGCCAAAGGTCATGGATTGAGGTCATGGTGGCCGGCGGCGCGGCCGCCGGAATGCTCAATGCCCAATGTTCAATGACCAATGAGGGTGGTGGGGATCCATGCTTTCGCTGCGCTCAAGCGCGGCTACGGCGGAGAGGTGCGATTCCCAGCCTCAGATCAATCCCAGTTCGCGGGCGCGCAGGGCGGCCTGGGTGCGATCGAGGGCGCCCAGTTTGCCGATCACATTACTCATGTGGTTTTTAACCGTGCCTTCGGCGATCCCCAGTTCGTTGGCGATTTCCTTGTTACTGCGTCCGCTGGCGAGGTGACGGAGCACGTCGAGTTCCCTTCCGGACAGGGGTTCGGCCAGAGGTTGGGGCGCCTCGCGCCTGGTTTGGTCGGCGGCGAGTCGGGAGAAGTGGGTAAGGAGCTTGGCGGTCACCGACGGTTCGATGAACGATTCGCCTTTGGCCGTGAGCTCGATGGCTTCGATGACCCGCTCGGACGGCGAAGCTTTCAGGAGGTAGCCCGTGGCTCCGGCGGTGATTGCTTCGTAGACTTCGTCGTCGTCTTCGAAAGTCGTCAGCACGATGACGCGGGTCTCCGGCAGTTCGCGGGTGATCTGGCGGGTGGCTTCCACGCCGTTCAGTCGCGGCATCCGCAGGTCCATCAATATGATGTCCGGCACATGTAGCTTGGCGGTGGCGATGGCCTCTTCGCCGTTGGCGGCTTCGGCCACGATTTCCAATCGCGGATTTTGCGAAAGCAAAATGCGCAGCCCCTCGCGAAACAAGGCTTGGTCGTCGACCAGGATGAGCCGGATCGGATTCATGCGGGCACCTCCACTTGGAGGGAAAATCCACCATCGTCGCGATTTCCGGTCGTGACCGATCCGCCGAGCAGTTCGACGCGTTCGTGCATGCCTTTGAGGCCGAATCCCGCCGAATTGTGCTTGGTCGGAGATCCTACGCCGTTGTCCTCGATGGTGAGGCGGGTGCGGGCCGGATCGGCGAAGTCCAATCGGATCCATGATCGTTGCGCCGCGGCATGTTTGCGGATGTTGGTGAGCCCTTCCTGGGCGGCACGGAAGAGCGCATGGTCCGCTGCGGAGGAGAGCTTGCGCGGTGGACCGGAGATTTCCAATTCCACTGGCACCCCGGCATCGGTGGTGAGGTCCCGCAACGCATCTGCGAGAGAAAGGGGTTGATCATCCGAGCGCAGGCTGCCGACGGATCGGCGGACATCGGCTAGCGCATCCCGGCTCAGGCGGGTGGCTTTACCAATGGCTTCGGCGGCGCGATCGGGTTCCTTGGCGAGGAGGGACTGGGCCGCTTCGAGCTGGATATTTATCACGGTCAGGTAGTGGCCGACGCCGTCGTGAATTTCCCGAGCCACGCGATTTCGTTCGCGGGTGGTGGCCAGTTCCTCGGTCTGTTGGGCCGCCGCCACTAGCTGGGCATTGGCGGATTCGAGTTCATTCTTCAAGTTGATCGCATGCTCGCGCGCATTGAGGGCGTTGTGCGTCACAAACGAAAACAGCACGGTGAAAATATAGGCGGGCGAGTAGGAGAGCAGCGCGGTGCTAAAGGCGTCCCATCCGTAGGGGATGACAAACACGCCGGCGGTGGTCATCCACAACACGATCCCGATCGCGAGTGCGACCAGCCGGGGATACATGAAGACCACCTGACTCGCGAGGGGCAGCAGGATAATGCCAACCAGACCTCGCAACGGGCTCAGATAGACGGTGGCGATACCCAGCGCCGTTAGCATCAGCGTATAAAGGATGGAGGTCCGCCAAGGCCGGTCGTCCACGAGGTAGGAGGAGAAACTTCCCGCCAGAATGTAGATGGCGCCGGTGATGAAGCATGCCACGACCCTCCAGGGCTCGCCTTCGATCCGGTCGGCAAAGGCATAGATCGACAACGAGGCCAGCCCGGTTCCGGCGAAGGCAAGCATGCCGTATATCTCGCCGTTTTGGGGAAACCGTTTGGCCTGACTCATGCCCCGACCTTAGCAAATGTGGCGGACCGTGCAAATAGGCCAATGGTCATGGTTTTCAGGAGAATCACCCAGAGGCTGCCTTCCCGAGCCTTGCGAAAGCGATGGGGTTGGCGGCAGTTTGATCTCCGTTTCCCGCCGATCGATGAAGCCATCCCACTCTGAAGCTCCGCCCGTGCCCTGGCGCATCAATGGGTGGACGCTGTGGAGACTGTTGCGAATGTGCCTCGTGGCATTGATCGGATTGTCGGGGTTTCTGCTGCGGGCGGAGAACAGATCCTCGTCCCTCGCGCGGGCGCGATGGCTGAGCCGCACCTGTGAACGGGCTTTGCGCGCGCTGAAGGTGCGACTGGTGGTCACCGGCACTCCGCCGGAAGGCGTGATGTTGACGCCCAATCACATGAGTTACCTCGACGTCTTGGTGCTGGCTGCTTTGTCACCTACTACTTTTGTGGCGAAGGCCGAAGTCGCCCGTTGGCCGATCTTCGGTTGGTTTGCGACGGCGGCGGGAACGTTGTTTATCCAGCGGGAGAAAAAATCTGACCTGGTGCGGGTGGGGGAGCGACTCGCCCCGGTGCTGGCTGAGCGCGTCAACCTTGCCGTTTTTTTGGAAGGCACCAGCTCCGATGGCAAAGGGGTGCGAACTTTTCGGCCCGGATTGCTGCAGCCGATTGTGCAGCTCCAAGCGACAGCCGTGCCGGTCGCGATCAACTATCGGGTTCCGCCCCCGCGTGAGCCCACGTTGGATATAGCGTGGTGGGGCAACATGCCATTGATCCCCCATCTGGTGGGGATGCTGGGTCTGCCGTGGATCGAAGCCCGGGTGCACTTTGGTGAAGCCTGTGGCCCTGCCGAAGAGCGCAAGTCGCTCGCCGCCGCGTTGCAAACTGCGGTCGAAGATCAGTTGGCCGGGTTATCCCGCACTTGAGTCGCTGCCGGATTGATCGTCAGATCATCTGCCATGCCTGCCTTATCTTCGCCCGTCCCGACGATTGAACGCCGACCTTTTGGCGTCTTGGCCGATGGCCGGGAGGCCGAACTGTTTGTGCTGAAGAATGGTCGCGGCCTTGCCGTCGAGATCACTAATTTTGGCGCGACCATCGTCCGCTGGTGGGCGCCGGACCGGACCGGTCAGATGGCCGATATCGTGCTGGGTTACGATTCCTTGGCGGAGTATGTCGACGGGGGAGCTTTCCACGGAGCCGTAGTGGGGCGATACGGCAATCGCATCGCGGGAGGAAAGTGCCAGATCGATGGGGCCGAATATTCTGTGCCGCTCAACAACGACCCCGGCGGCATGCCGTGTTCGCTGCATGGCGGCCCCGATGGATTTGATCGGCAGGTGTGGCAGGCGACTCCCCGCATCGAGGATGACGCCGCGGTTTTGGCGCTGACTCATTTGAGTCCGGATGGACACGCCGGCTACCCGGGAAATCTCCAGGTCTCGGTGACCTACCGGCTCAATCAGGAAAATGGCCTGCAGGTGATCTATGGCGGGACCACGGATGCGCCTACGCTGCTCAACCCGACCCAACACGTTTACTTCAACCTCGCCGGCGCCGGGCAGGGCACGATTGATGATCACATCCTGCAGTTGGCGGCTTCCCGCTTCCTACCGGTCAATGCCGGCATGATTCCCCTCGGGGAAATGGAGCGCGTGGTGGGCACCCCGTTCGACTTTGTGGCCCCGCGACCGATTGGCAGCCAGCTGGATGAGGAGCATGAGCAACTCGAACTCGCGGGCGGATACGATCACACCTACGTGTTCGACGATCAGAGTGTAGGCAAGCGGGTGGTCGCCCAGACCCTGCACCGCGATAGCGGACGGATGTTGGAGGTGTGGACGACGGAACCGGGCCTGCAGTTTTATACCGGAAATTTCATTCCGGATGGAGAGCCGGGGAAGGCCGGCGTGACTCACGTCAAACGGAGCGGCTTTTGCCTGGAGACTCAACATTGCCCCGACTCGCCTCATCATCCCGGACTTCCCAGTACGGAACTGCGCCCGGGCGGGGCGTTTCACAGCGAGACGGAGTTTCGTTTCGCGGTCGTTTGACCGGTCATCCTGCGAGAAAACCATTCACAGGACAGCGGTTGCACCCTGGCGTGACCTCGCCAAGTTGGCGACCATGCTTAACCGCCTCCGTTTATCCACCGCCCTAAGCGCCGCTTTGGCCCTCTTGGGAGCGACCCTCGTTTCCGCTGAGAAACCCAAAATCACGTCGCAGGATCAGCTGCCGCGTTTTGAATATGAACTCGATGGCAAGGCCACCGACATCCTCGTCGATGACGATGCCTATCACGCCCTCGCCGACCAGGTCGCTGCCGACCTCGAGACCCTCATCACCGAAAATGACATCGAAGATGCGACCACGCTGCAGGGAATTCTCAGCACGCTGATGAACATCGATTTTGAGAAGGGGGATTACGATTCCGCTCTCGCTCGTCTGCAGCAGATCCGGGACCTCGAAGCCAAGCCGGCCAACAAGCTCACGACCGGCGTCCTGCTTTCCAGCATCATTGAGACCCGCCAGACTGACTATGCTTCAGATGAGGCCTATCGGGCAGCCTTCGCCCAGACTTATGGGGAAAAGATGAACGCGCTCCCTTACGAAATCGTAGGTGACAACATCAAGGGCTCCAAGGGCAGCGCCGAGATCGTGACCGAGGCCCTCTTGATGGGTTTGGTGGAAAGTCAAATTCAACCGGGGCTGGATAAAACCGGCACGATCAGTGGCGACGTCGCCGCAGGCCTCCTGTCCCGCCACACCTATCTCGACGCCTATATTCCGCTCCAAGCGGAACGGGTCGCGGTCATGCAAGCGTTTATCGACGCCAACCATGTGGAGAAGGAAGACATCTGGGAGGCCCGTAGCGTCGACCTGTCCGAGGCGAATAACCTCACCCCGGTCCAAGTGGCCATCTGGGACAGCGGTATCGACAACGCGATCTTCGAACCGATGGGCCAAGTTTGGATCAATGAAGACGAAAAGCTCGATGGCACCGATACCGATGGCAATGGCTTCGTCGATGACGTGCACGGTATCGCCTTCACCCTGAAGTCCGATCCCTCATCCGACATGCTCTATCCGATGAACGACGAGCAGATGGCGGCCTATCCGAACATGCTTTCCATGACGAAGGGTCTGCTTGATCTCCAAGCCAACATCGACAGCGAGGAAGCCTCCGACCTGCGCAAATACATGGGCAGTCTTGAAGCCGATAAGGTGCAGCAGTTCATCGAAGATCTAGGTCTCGTGGGAAATTATACCCACGGAACCCACGTGGCGGGTATCGCGGCCGAGGGCAATCCAGCTATCCGGTTGATGACTAATCGCATTACGTTCGACTACCGCACCATTCCCGACGTCCCCACCATTGAGCAGGCTCACAAGGACGCGAAGGCGTTCAAGGCCTTTGTGAGCTACCAAGCTTCCGAGGGGGCCCGCGTTGTGAACATGAGTTGGGGTGGTAGCCCCGCCGGCATCGAGGCCGCTTTTGAGGCGAATGGCGAGGGTGGCACGCCCGAGGAACGCCGTAAGATCTCCCGGGAGATCTTTGAAATCGCGGTGACGGCCTTGGAAGAGGCGATGGCGGCAGCTCCCGATACGCTGTTCGTGGTTTCCTCTGGCAACAGCGACAATGACGCCGAGTTCTCCGATGTCTACCCATCCGGCATTGACCTGCCCAACATCCTGACGGTCGGAGCAGTCGACCAGGCCGGTGAGGAGACCTCGTTCTCCACCTTCGGCTCCAATGTCGATGTCCACGCCAACGGGTTCGAAGTCCCCAGTTACGTCCCAGGTGGCGAAGCGGTGAAATTCTCCGTCACGTCGATGGCTTCGCCCCACGTGTCGCACCTCGCCGC
>CAKZMS010000214.1 GCA_937128785.1 uncultured Opitutaceae bacterium
GGTTACCAAGCCGCCGTTTTAGCCGAGTTGGTCGACGAGGTTTACACCATCGAAATCGTCGAGCCCCTCGCCCACCGCGCCACCGCCGATCTCGCGCGCCTCGGCTATGAAAACATCCACGTGCGCGCGGGTGACGGTTATCTCGGCTGGCCGGAGGCAGCGCCTTTCGACGCCATCATCGTGACGTGCGCGCCGGAAAACATCCCGACTCCCTTGGTCGAACAACTCGCCGAAGGCGGACGCATGATCATCCCCGTCGGCCCCGAAGGCAGCGTGCAGGAACTGGTCCTGCTGGAAAAGCGCGACGGCAAAATGAAGCAACGGGAAGTCATGGCCGTCCGTTTCGTGCCGATGACGGGGAAAGCGTCGAGAGATTGAGAGGCAGCGCTTCGGCGCAGTGACTCACCTCGTAGAGAGAGGTCAGGAGATGCTTCTATTTCAACTTCAACGATAGAGTGGCTCGTCCCAACTTCGGATGAAATTCAACATCGAGATATACATCGCTTGAATAAGAGAAGGTGACCAGACGACTTGTTTGTTGAACTCCTGCCGCCAAATCCTCGTTGCCCCACGCCACAAACTCTTGGTGGGAGAGGTCTGCGAAAACTCCCAGATCTAGATCCGATGGAAGAATCCGAAACAATCCACTCTCCACCAGCGAGTCCTCTTGCGGACTCCAACTAAGTTTCACGGCGTAGCACCAAGCTCCCTCATCTTCATCATATTGGGCTTTGTGGAATGACAGCTCCAACCTACGCCAAAGTTCCCCGGGAGAATTAAGCCCCATCCAATACTGGAGCACGATTTGCGGGTTCTTGTTTTCGTCTTCCGCCCATTGATATTGGAGCGAAGAGAATTCAACTCCCGACAATCGACCGTTTAAATCGAATTTGGCACTGGCACCGGCAAAAATTCCTGGAACGCCGACAAAAGCCAGGAGGAAAACGAACCAAGATCGAGCGATGAAATTCATTTGGATCTAGTGTTCCGCTCCAAGTATTCCGCGGCGACTTGAGCCATCGCGCGGACGCCGGTGATGAGCGCCGCATCGTCGACGATAAATAGCGGCGAGTGATTGGCCGCGGCTTCGGCGGGGTCCTGATCAGGCGGCGTGACGCCGAGAAAGAAAAACACACCGGGGACCTCCTTCTGAAAGAAGGAAAAATCCTCGGAACCCGTGCTCAGGTTGCTTTGCACCAGATTCCCCTCGCCCGCCACGCGCTCGAACACATCGCGCATTTCTGCGGTGAGCTGTTCGTGGTTCACCGTCGCGGCATAACCCGTGTCGGCGCCGATGTAGACGTCCGCTTTTGCCCCCGAAGCCGCGGCGATGTTCTCCGCCGTTCGCGTCACCTTCTCATGATACGTGGCCCGCACTTCCGGGTCGTAGGTCCGGATGGTTCCGGTCATCACGACTTCGTCCGGAATGATGTTGTTGCGGTCGCCCCCGTTGATCGTGCCGATGGAGACCACGGACGGCGTGCCGAGGATATTGACCTGCCGACTGGCCACGGTTTGCAGACCGAGGATGATCTGGGAGGAGACGGTGATCGGATCGATACCGGCCCACGGGGCCGCGGCGTGGGTTTGTTTTCCCGTAACCGTGATGCGCAGGAAATCACTGCTGGCCATGACGGGGCCGGGCCGCAGCCCGATCACGCCACTGCGCATGGATGACCAGACATGGAGTCCAAAAATTGCATCCACCTGGGGGTTCTCCAAAACCCCTTCGTGAATCATCAATTTCGCGCCCCACATGGGTGCCGGCCACGCGCCTTCCTCGGCGGGTTGAAAAATAAACTTCACGGAGCCGGCCAGATCCTCCCGCACGCCCGCCAGGACTTCGGCCGCTCCCATCAGAATTGCCACATGGGCATCGTGGCCGCACGCGTGCATCACCCCGAGTTCCTGTCCGTTGTATTGGGTGCGGACCTTGGAGGCATAGGGTAAGCCGGTGCGTTCGGTCACGGGCAATGCGTCCATGTCGGCTCGCAGCGCGACGACCGGACCCGGTCGACCTCCTTTCAACAACCCCACCACGCCATGCCCGGCCACTCCGGTCTGCACCTCCAAGCCAAGAACCCGCAGGTGCTCCGCAATATACCCAGCCGTCATGATCTCCTGATTGGATAATTCAGGATGCTCGTGGAGGTGATGCCGCCATGCGATGACGTCGGCTTCCACTTTCTTCGCCAGGGCATCGATGCGCTCAATTGGCGCAGCCACCAGAGATAGAGGAAACAGGAGCAAAAGCATGGATCGTTTCATAAGGTGGGGGCGATAATGAAGTCGGCGAAGTCGGGCGTAAAGCCCGACCCACGGCAAAGCGACGCTCCAACAAGGTGGGTCGGGCTTTACGCCCGACTTCGGATCCACCACGCTTTGCGCACCCCATGAAGTCCCGCTCTCTTGCTGTCGCCATCGGTATCCTGGCCGCCTTCGCTGTGTTGGCGGGTTGGTTTTACCGCTACGAAACCAAACCGGAATCCTCACCCGTTTCGCGCGGAGCCCATTTGGCCACGGCCGCTGGTTGCTACGCGTGTCACGGCACGAGCATTGATGACCCCCGGGCGAACTTCCGTCTGCGTGACTCGCAATGGCGGGGCACCGGCATCGCTCCCATTTGGGAGGAGGAGCACTCCGCCAAGTCCATCGTGACCTGGGTCACTCACGGGGTGCCCGAGAGCAAACGCGAGAGCCACGAGAACCTGCTGATGCAGATGCCGGCCTATGGGGACGATGGTCATCTCACGGCCGCGCAGATCGACGATATCGCCGCCTGGGCCCTCGCCGTCGGGATGAAGGGATTCCAGGGCTACGACAATCTCGACGAGGACATGCCCGAGCTCACTCCCGAGGAGGTTGCTGATTTGGACGAGGGGGAACTCGTGCTGTTGGGGGATCGGCTATCCCGCCAAGTGGGTTGCTACCAGTGCCATGGCGAGTTGGGCCAAGGTCGCATTGACAACCTTGCTTCCTTCAAGGGCTACATCCCGGGATTCCAGGGAGCCGATTTCCTAAAACTGACCGACGGCGGCGATCCCGCAGAAATCCGACACTGGATCGAACACGGACGCGGCCAGGCCATCGAATCCGGCGTCCTCGGCGGTATGGCCAAAAAGTATTTCGACGCACAAGCCATCCCCATGCCCGGTTATGCCGAGGTGCTCAGCTCAGCGGAGATCGATCTGCTGGTCGCCTACACGCTGTGGTTGCAGGAACAGGGGCCTCTGAAGGCGGAAGCCATCGAGTCATTTGCCGGAATTATCGACGACAACCTGTAGTCGCGATGCCGTAAAATCGGGAGAGCGCCCTTGCCGAAGGTGTTCAAAATCGATAAGGTCAGCACTATGAAAACCCATCAATTAAAGTCCA
>CAKZMS010000215.1 GCA_937128785.1 uncultured Opitutaceae bacterium
AGACCGTTCAGTCGACCATCAAGCAGGCTGCCTCGATTCTGCATCGAGACTGCCTGAAACCTCACGGGTTTCGGAAGACCGGCTTGAACTGGTCAACACGAGGGGAGTGGTCCCATCATATCAGCATCTCTCTCAACCGCTGGAACACCGCCGAGCTTGCCCAACTCAGGTTCGAGGCCGGCATCTTTATTCCGGAGTTTCATGACATTCGGGAAAGTCCCCCGATCAAGGGCACGCCCAAATATTACGACTGCGCGCCACGCTCGTTCGTTCACCATAGTCCCGAACTAACATGGCAGGAGGTAACGCTGACCACTTCAGCATCATCCTTGGCCAATGGATGGCGACCGCTCATCGAGAATGTCGCGCTGCCATGGCTGGATGAACTCAACAGTTTCGCCAAAGTGGGCAACGAGTTTACGCAGCAAAACAGGTTTCTGGATGCAGCAATCGCCTACGCGCTGGCGGGTGACCGACAAGCCGCCGCGGAGGCCATGAAGCAATCGCACCAGCGACTGCACCCCACCGCTCTACCACTCGCCCGGCGGATTGCTCAAAAGCTAAGAATTGACTAGCGAGAAACGGAGGCCGCCGCGCCCATACGATCAGGCGGATCCGATGAGAATTGCATTCTTCGAGCGGCGCCGGCTTCGCCGAGATGCGCAGAGACCCAGACTGAACACGCCCAGCAAAGCAGCAAAGGTCGACGGCTCAGGCACCGCGCTCATCGCTGAGGCGAATCCAGATGCAGCTTCGATCTCAAGACCTTCAAATCCCGCTATTTCTTCAAAGTCCCAATTGATAGTGGCAGCAAATTCGTTGCCGTAATCGGTCTGCGAGTTGCCGATATCTTGGCGCGTGCCGGTCACCAAATTGTCGAGGGTGTAATCGTAATCGACCGGATTGAAGTCACCAAACAGCATGCCCAACTCAATGGTTTCGCCCACTTGTCCTGCCAAAGTGATGTCGAAGTTGTAGACATTCATTTCATCGCCTTGGCCATTCGCGTAGGGCGTGGTGACGTCCAATTGGGTGACGCCACCGACAATCGCCTTCTGCACAAAATTGTAGACGGTCACATCGTATTGGAGGGAGAAGAGCTCGTCGCTGTCGTAGGCACCGAACGCACCTTGGACCGGGTCGCGTTGCTGCACCGTAAACTTCATGAAGTTACTGGCCGTCTGGGCATTGAGCCCATCAGTGGCAGCGGAGATCGAGATATCGAGATTGAGGGTCAGCTGCACATTGGTCCCCGCCGCCAAGCCGCTGTCGCCGGCATTGATCGTGAACGTGTCGAATACCGCAAAAACGTATCGGGTGTCGAGAGACACTCCACTCCCCGCCCAGCCCAGATACGACGACGTGCTGCTGATTTGCATGGATCCCGCCGCCGGATTCAGATCCCAGTTAGTGGTGTTGGTCGCCGTGGCGACGTCGCCGTTGAATTCAGTCGAACGCGTCAGCACATGATTGGAATTTTGCCGACCATTGGAATTGACCGAAAAAGGGGTGCCCGCCCCCGAGTTGGGATTCGTCAGTTTGACCTGTGTAGCTTGCTGCGCTGACCCGATGGGTAGCAAAATGGAAGCGCCCAAGGCGGCGGCGTAAAAGGAGGGACGGATGAATCCGAAGAAGAGAAGGAAGCGCACGGCAGAAAAGGTCGAGATTGATGCGCATGGAGCCGGTGCGACCCCATGCAACCTCACTCTATCGCCAATAAGCTGCGTCGAACATCCCCCCTCGGGGTGAAACCACCTCCCCTCCCGGGGGGAATAGCCACCTCCCTACGTCGCCAGTCCCGAGCTGATCGCATAGCGCGCCAACGCGACGCCATCATGAAGGTCGAGCTTGCGCATCAGGCTCTTGCGGTGGGTCTTCACCGTTGATTCTGAGATGTCCAGTCGGGCGGCCGCCTGCCGCATACTCAATCCCTCGCCGGCGAGCCGGAGCACGTCGCGCTCCCGCGGCGTCAGTTGCTCCAAACCAGGTGAGGATGCCGGCTGTTCCATCAACAGCTTCAGCGCCTCGACCGAGTAATACTGGCGCCCATCGCGTACTTCGCGCAACGCCGCCAGTAACACGTCAAAAGACTCGTTCTTGGTCACATAACCTTGCACACCGGAATCAAGCGCCCGGCGCAGGTGGGCGGCTTCCGGTTGACCAGTAACTACAATCCATCGCGGCGGCGGCACGGACTCCGGCCATTGCTCAAACAACTGCCAGCCATCCGCGGCGGCGGGTTCCTGGCCCAAGCGCAGATCGAGCAGCACCAGTTCCGGTTGCTGCGCGATGAACAAAGCCAACGCCTCCTCGATCGTGGCCGCCGCTCCAGTCCACGCCATGTCCGGCTCACGTTGGATCGCGCGGGCGAGCAGCGATCTCAACATCGCATCGTCCTCGACCACGGCAACGCGGAGGGCGGCGGAAGCGGCGGAGTATGTTTCGGGGTCGGCCATGTGCAGGAAACCTCAGCTTCGCGAAACGAGTGGAATCGAGACGACAAAAATCGCCCCACCCTCTGGCGAATCCTCAACTACAATGGTGCCTTGGTGCGCATCGACGATGCGCTTGACGAGATGCAATCCCAGTCCGGTGGAGGCGTCGGCCGCCGTAGGTCGGGCACTGAGCTGGGCATAGGCTCCAAAAATCCGCTCGCGATCCTCGGCGGTCAGGCCCGGCCCCGTGTCTCCCACCCGCACCAGCGCGCGTCCATCGACCGCGCTCGTCTCCACGCTTACGTGACCATCAGCGGGGGTAAACTTGATCGCGTTGGAAACGAGGTTATCGACCACCTCCCGCCAGCGCCAAGGGTCGACCGCCGCGTCCACGGAGTGGTCGGCAGCGTGCTCGACTTGCACGTTTTTCGCGCGTGCCGCCGGTCGGTTGAGGGCGACCACTTCAGCAGTGAGTTTACTCAGATCCGTGTTCACGGGATGAATCGTGATTTCGGTCTGCTCGCGTCGCTCGGCTTCGAGCCAGGCATCGAGTTCTCGGCGCATTTTCTTCGCCGCCAGTCGGATTTCACCAACGCCCTCCGCAGGCGAATCCATCAAACCGTTTTCGATCTCACCGCACACCGCATCGATGGCAAAGAGCGGACTGCGCAGATCGTGCGCCGCAAAACCCAACCACTCACTCTTGCGATCATAGAGGCGTTTGAGCTCGGCGTGCGCATCGCGCAACCCGGCCAGCGCCTGCTCGATCTCGCGTTGCTGGCGCGTCAGCCGTTGCTGGGCCCGACGGCTCTGGCGAAACATCGCGGCGAGGACGAGCGCGGCCAGCACCGCGGCCCCGGCCAGCACCAAGACTGTGCGCCCGCGGGCCGCTTCGATTTCCTGCGCCTGTTCCGCCGCGATTCGGGCAGACTCTTCACGCGTGAGCGCGAGTTCCTGTTCGATGGCGGCACGCTGGAGTTGTTCGATCTCGCGCTCCTTTTCAGCAGTTTCAAAACGGGTCTGGAGCGCCAGTAGGGCATCTTCGCGCGCGGCCTCGGCGCGCTGGTCCCGGATCTCAGCCAAACGCCGGGCATCGGCTAACGATCCGGCAAATTTCTGCTGCTGCTCCCGGATCTCGCTGCGCACCCGATAGGCATTTTCCAACCGCTCCGGATGCTGCAGATCCTCGGCCGCCTCCACCGCGCGCTCCGCCCAATCCCGGGCCCTATCCAGCTCACCCATCAGCTGATAGGTCAGGGCCAGGTTGTGCTTCAAAACAGTTTGGCCGTATCGATACCCCGTCGACTCGTCGTAGCCGAGCGCTTCGTGGTAAGCTTCCAGTGCCGCGGCATAATCACCCGAGGTGCGGGCGAGGTTGCCCAAGTTCGTCAGAATATCCGCCAACCCCCCCGGGTCTTCGAGCTCGCGGTAAATGCCCAGCGCTTCGCGCCAAGTGGCCTCCGCCTCCTTGGGTCGATCCAGCTCTCGATGGGAGATACCCAGTCCCAACAGCCCGGCCGCCAGGTAGCCCGGTGCATCCATCTCGCGGCGCAACGCCACGCTCTCCTCGAAAAACGGCAACGCCGCCTCCAGTTGCCCCATCTCCCCATAGTAGTTGCCGAGCGAGTTGGCCACGGCGGCCCGCCCGCGCGGCTCACCGAGCTCCATAAAAATATCCCGTGCTTCCAACAGAGCCTCGAGGCGTTCGGTTTGCTCCCCACGGAGTCCGTGCAGGTTGGCCAGGGAGTTGAGCGTCGCGGCAACTTCGCGACGAATCCCCGCGTCGCGCTGAATCACGAGAGCGCGTTGATATCCGGCCAAGGCGGCGTCCGCATCGCCCAGCATCTCCTGACTCACGGCCGACCAATACCACAGCGAGCCGCGCAATTTCGGCGCATCCATGTCCTCGCCCAGCGCGTCAAGCCCCGCCTGTGCCGCCGTCGCCATCTGCTCGAGTTCGTTCGCCTGATAGTGCGCCCGAACCTGCTCCAACGCCTCAGCGGCAGCAGCATGAGCCGGATCGGTCGATTCCGCCCCGCCGTTGAGCACGATGATTCCAAATATTACCAGCTGCCGCCAATTCATTGCAGCAGACCTCATCGCGCTCCGGCCAAAAACTCAATCACCCGATTCCAGGGGGGCCACATGATCTGCGGTCGGGAAGCGTTGGCACGCGCCCTTGCTCCGCCTTCAGCTCACAGCAACGGCGCGATGACCAGAGCGACGATCGACATGACGTTGATGAGGATGTTCATCGAAGGACCGGACGTGTCCTTAAGCGGATCACCCACCGTGTCGCCCACCACGCAGGCGCGGTGAGCATCGGAGTTTTTGCCACCGTGATGGCCTTGCTCGACATACTTCTTGGCGTTGTCCCAGGCGCCGCCGGAATTGGCCATGAAGAGCGCGAGCAGCACGCAACCGAGCAGGGAGCCGATTAACATTCCGCCGAGGGTCGCGGCCCCGAGACCAAAGCCCACCACTACGGGCGAAAGGATCGCAATCGCCGCCGGGGCAATCATCCGCTGCAACGCCGAATCGGTCGCGATCCGCACACACGTTTCGGAATCCGGTTTGCCGGTGCCTTCCAGTAACCCCGGAATCTCGCGGAACTGCCGCCGGATTTCCTCCACCATGGACTGCGCCGCCTCGCCCACCGCCGTCATCGTCAGCGCACTCACCAGG
The DNA here is from genome assembly GCA_937128785.1 of uncultured Opitutaceae bacterium. Lineage (GTDB taxonomy): Bacteria > Verrucomicrobiota > Verrucomicrobiia > Opitutales > Opitutaceae > Actomonas. Next base: position 5,121 of record CAKZMS010000215.1, read on the forward strand.
AACGGCACGAAGCCGCCAATGAACACACCCGTCAGCACGCGCGGATCGGAA
>CAKZMS010000216.1 GCA_937128785.1 uncultured Opitutaceae bacterium
TGCGCCTGGCTCAGCGCCGCGCCGGCGCCGGCCGCGGAGCCAGTCGCCTTCGGCGGCTTCGACGCCGCGCCGGCGGTTCTGAAAAGTTTCCCCGACGCTGTCGTAGAACGAAAAGTAGACCGTGCCTTCGACGCGGTAGCGGTGGGTCCAGCCCTTGACGGGGGTGGGGCGGCCAAGCTCCACGTCGCCGTTCGTCATGGTCGTGTAGCCGGAGCCGTTGCGGGAATTATAGCGGAAGTGGCGCAGGGCGGCGGTCTGAGCCTTGGCGGCGACTGCGTCCTCGATCGCCTCGCGCACCGCTGCATTGTCTTCGGGCGAGCCGATGGGAGCGCGGGCGGGTGGTTCGGATTTGGAGGCTTGAGTCGGCGGCGCGACGGTCTTTGAGGGTGTTCGGGACTTCTCTGAAGTGTCCGGATATTCGGCCAGACGGACTTCGATCTGGTCAGTCACGAAACCCGGAAACAAGGCCGCCGGGTAGGGCTTCAGTTTCCGGTCCTCCATCACGTAGATGAGCTCTGATTCGCGATTGAAGCCGGTGAGAGCGGCATCCTTCAGGATGCGGCCATTGGCCAAATTGATGCGGGCAAATCGCAAATCGAGCGGCACCATGTCCTGAGCCCGGGTGGCGCTGGCGAACAAGGTGCCCATGAGGAAAATCAGGCAAATACGCAGGGGCCGGGCGGATTTCATGGGAATAGAGACCAAAGAGTGGGTTCCAAGGTTCCGTTAGAAGCTAGACGAACGGGGCAGAGATTGCCCATGTTAAACGCCTACCCCATTTCAGCACCCCTACCATGCATCCCCTTTTCATCGCAGTTCTGGCCGGTGTCGGCTTCATCATCGCTTACCACACCTACGGTCGTTGGCTGGGTGGTAAGATCTTTCGCCTGTCCGCCAACGCGGTTTGTCCTTCGCGCAAACTCGCCGATGGCAACGACTACGTGGAGACCGACAAGGGTGTGTTATTCGGGCACCATTTTGCGTCGATCGCGGGCACGGGTCCGATCGTGGGTCCGGCCATCGCGGTGACCTGGGGCTGGTTCCCGGCGATGCTGTGGGTCTTCTTCGGGTGTATCTTCATCGGAGCGGTCCATGATTTTGGTGCGCTGGTCGTATCCCTGCGCAACAACGGTCAGACGGTCGGCGACATCGCCGGCCGCGTCATCAACCGGCGCGTGCGCCTGTTGTTTCTGTTGGTGCTGTTTCTCGCGCTCACGATTGTGTTGGCGATCTTTGGCCTCGTTATCGCAGGGGTGTTCAAGATGTTCCCGAGCGCAATTGTGCCGTGTTTGATTCAGATCCCCATCGCGGTGGGCATCGGCACGTGGCTCCACCGCCAAGGCAAGAGCCTGCGGTTGCCTTCGATTGTCGCGCTCGCGGTCATGTATTTGACGGTGATCTACGGCGACGTGGGTCTGCTCGGCGGGATCAACGCCGCAATGGCGGCGTGGTCACCGATCACGTGGGTGCTCGTCTTGCTGGCCTATTCTTATGTCGCCTCGGTGCTACCGGTTTGGGTCCTGTTGCAGCCGCGCGACTACATCAACTCGCTGCAACTTATCTCCGTCCTCGCGCTGCTCGTCGTGGGCTTGTTGGCGGCCTCGGTTTGGGGGGGAGCACCGATGAATGCCGTCACCCCGGGAGTTGAACTCGAGCTCGCCGCGCCCGCGATCAACGCCAACCCGATCGGGGCGCCGGCGATGTTTCCCTTTTTGTTCATCACGATCGCCTGTGGCGCGATCAGTGGATTTCATTGCCTCGTGTCATCGGGCACCAGCAGCAAGCAGCTCAAACACGAGCCGGATGCGCGCTTCATTGGATACGGCGCGATGCTGACGGAAGGGTTTCTGGCAACACTCGTAATTCTGGCCTGCGTGGCGGGAGTGGGTCTGGGAGTGTATGGCGCTGATGGGGCGTCGTTGGTTGGATCCCAGGCCTGGCTGCATCACTATGGTGAATGGACTTCGGGACTCGGCCCTGCGCTGGGTGCCTTTGTCGGGGGCTCGGCTAACTTCCTCAAAGCGCTGGGGATTCCGAGTGGGGTGGCCATTGCGCTGATGGGCGTGTTTGTCGCGTCGTTTGCCGGGACCACCCTCGACACCGCCTGTCGCCTCCAACGTTACATCGTGCAGGAGCTGGCCAACACGGTGGCGCCGAAAACCGAAGGCGCTGACCTGCTGGGCTGGCTGCGCGGCAAACACGGCGCGACGATCTTTGCGGTGGGCACGGCGCTGCTGTTGGCGGCGGTTCCCCCGGCCGGCGCCGAGTGGTCGATGGCCAACGCGGGTAAAGGTGGCCTCATCCTTTGGCCGATCTTCGGCGCGACCAATCAGCTGTTGGCCGGCCTTTCCTTTTTGGTGGTGACGTTCTACCTGTGGCGGCGAGCCGTCCCGATCTGGTTCATGGTGATCCCGATGATTTTGCTGCTGATTCTGCCCGCCTGGGCGATGTCTCTGCAGGCTTTCGTGGGCGAGAACAGTTGGCTGGCCCAAGAGAACTGGTTGTTGGTCGGTATCGCGGTGGCCACCATGGCGCTCGAGGCGTGGATGGTGGTGGAAGCCATCAAGATGTTCCCGCGCGTGAAGGGTGTCATCGAGGATGGTGCGATTCAGCCGGTGACCTCCGGATAGCGGCGATCGCGTTGCACCGAGAGCAGACTCGTGCAAGGTCTGCCCGGTGGAAGATTCGGATCCCAGTCCACTCATCGAACGGAGCCCGCCCGCTCGCCCGGAAGCAGCAGCCAAAAATCGTTGGAAATGGGTTTGGCTGCTCGGACTGACCTTGGCGGGGGCGGTTTTCGGGTATTTCGGCGCGACGTTGATCGATGATCTATTTCGCAAGCCCGACGGGGTGATGGCGGTCGTGCTCATGTTCGCGGCCTTGCCGGTAATCTGGCTGATCGTAGTGGGCTGGCATGAACTGGGTCACGTGGTGGGCGGTTGGCTCGTAGGCGGGCGCTTTATGCTCTGGGTAGTCGGTCCTTTTATGATCAAGCGGACGCCCAACGGGGTGCGGATTGGCCGCAATCGCAGCGTCAATATTGGCGGCGGGCTGGCCGTGTGCGTGCCGACCGATGTGGCTCTGGTGACGCCCGCGCGCTCGGCGGTGATGATTCTGGGAGGTCCGGTTGCGAGTTTGTTGCTGGCCCTGATGGGGTGGATGTTACTGCAAGGCCCCTTAGCCGGACTGGGCGTCATCGGCTACAACGTCCTGGTGTTCACGGCGCTGCTTTCGGCGGCCATCTTTGCGCTGACCTTGGCCCCCTTCATGGCCGGAGGGTTCAAGTCAGACGGGCGGCGCGCATGGGATTTGCTAAAAGGCGATGCCCGTTCCGATCAGGAGGCGGCTATGTTGCTGCTCACGACGGTGGGCATGGGAGGCGTGCGTCCGGCGGACTACGACCCTGATTTGGTGCGAAAGACCTTGGCCCTCAACGACGGTTCAATTTTCGATCTCTATGCCCGCGTGACGGTGTATTACCACCATGCGGACCGCGGGGAGTGGGCACAGGCGCAGGCTCGACTTGACGAGGTAATCGCCGGGGAGGATCAACTTGTGCCATATGTGCGAGACATGGTCCGTTGCGAATACGCGTGGCTGTTGGCGACGCAGTCCGCCTGGATCGACCTGGCCCGGGCATGGCTAGATTCGGCCGGTAAACTGGACTTCGATCCGGCCACCAGATTGCGGGCGGAAGCCGCGGTGCTTTTGGCGGAAGGGGACGTCGATTCGTCGCGGGAGAAAATCGCCGCGGCGCAACATGCCCTCGAACATCGGAGTATCAGCCCGGTGAGAAACCGGTTCGCTGAATCGGCTTTGGCGGCGCTCGCGAAGTCCGCCGACGATCAGAGTGGATAAAACAAAACCGCGTGCTCCCGTAGGAGGCACGCGGTGATGAGAACAATTGAAGCGGGCCCCGGGGGGATCGCTTACTTGTTCTCGAAAAGATGCACGTCGCGCTGCGGGAACGGAATCGTGACACCCTCTTCGTCGAAGCGAATTTTGATGCGCTCTTGGAGGTCGAAGAACAGATCCCAGTAGTCCTCGACTTTGACCCACGGGCGGAAGGCGAAGTTCACGCTGCTGTCGCCCATTTCCATCAGGCCGATAGTGGGCTTGGGTTCAGCGAGGATTCGCGGTTCGTCGTCCAGAATGCCTTGGAGGATGTCCTTCACTTTCTTGATGTCGTCGCCGTAACTGACGCCGGCCACCAGATCCAAGCGGCGGGTGCCTTCCTTGGAGTAGTTTTCAATCATGCCACCCATGGCCGCGGAGTTCGGGATGATTTGGGTGCGATTATCGAGGGTGAGCACGGTGGTGGTGAAGATACCGATGTCCTTTACGATGCCTTCGCCGCCACCCGCGGCCACATAGTCACCGATCTTGTAGGGCTTGAAGATGAGGATCAGCACGCCCGCAGCGAAATTGGAGAGCGAGCCTTGCAGAGCCAGACCAACGGCCAAACCGGCGGCACCGATCACGGCGACAAACGACGTCGTTTGGATGCCCAGTTGGCTTAGCGCCGCGAGAATTACGAAGGTCAGTAGGGCGGCGTAGGCGAGGTTCTTGGCAAAGCCGACGAGCGACTCCTCGGCCTTGCCCTTGACCATGGCGCGCTCGACGCCCGAGGCGATCATCCGGGCGAGGATGCGACCGATAATGAAGATCGCGAGGGCGGCAACGATCTTGAGACCATACACCGTGACGAGTTCGGTCACGCGCGTGGAGATTTCTTCGATATTAATGTTCATGTAGGGGAGTGAAGGTTGAAGTTTGGCCGCAGGGCGGAATTCGCGACGAACGTATCGGGCGAGTTTGGCAAAGATTTTGCGAAACCATCATAAAAGCAACCACGCTTGACCCATGAATGGGGCCGGTTGTGCTGGAGGGGCCGTGCAATTTTCTATCCGCCCCATTCGCCGTCGTCGCGGTAACTTACGCAGTGATGTCATGGACATGGCCCATGAGTTGGCCCGCCAGGGGAAGTGGTTTGCGTTGATCAATCAGGAGACCGGTCAAGGCCGCCGCGTTCGGCTCTACGTGGCTTGGCGACCGCTCGCACTCATCGCGATGGGTTTGATGGTGGCGGGTTATATCGCCGCGGCCGCGGCGCTGACTTTCTGGTTGGATCGGCGGCCGAACAATCAGGTTACGTTTGCCGACGTCGTGTTG
>CAKZMS010000217.1 GCA_937128785.1 uncultured Opitutaceae bacterium
TTGATCCACCACTCTTTATCTCCATCTGCCCACTCAACGGCAGGACCATCCTCGCGATGGAGCTTCTGCATCTCGCGGTCTGAGTAGTAACGCTTATCACCATCTTTATTAACGTGAATAAATTGTTCTTTCATATCTTTATTGTTTTCGTTTTTCGTTTCGGTAAAAATTCGGGGTGAGAGCCACACTGCCCCGCCAGCGAATGGATCTAAATCAGACTCTCTTGACCACACGACAAAAATTTTAACTAGGTTGTAACGAACTCACGAAGTTCGACAAAACATCTTTCGCGTATGGTGTCGCATACCAATACCCGACCCTTATTTTCCTATCCTTATCGTAACAAATTTCTTGACGGGTCAGTCTGGCTTTTTCGAGGGCAGTCATAGACCCGTAGGCATTCTGCCTACTTGTTTTAAAGGCGTTCGCTATATCCATAGTCTCGACACCGTCCTTAGCGGCAACATACGCAAGTATTGTTATCCGCTCTGTTCTTTTTAGCCCAGCCTCCAGTAAGTGGGCTGTAGCCACGGCAAGGGTTTTGTAACCACTCATGACTCTACTCGGGAAACAATTTTACCCACTTTCTTGCGGAGTTCCTCACGCTTGCGTGTGGTCCGGCTTATTTTCTTATCCAGCATATTGATCTCATCGCGGATGAGTTGGAGCTTCATCTGCTCTTGCGGAGTGAGATATTTTTCTTCGTTTTTCATTGGTGCAATGCGTTTAGGTTATCAGTTTTCTGTTCAATCACGCGCATAACGTGTTCTTCAATCGAGCCGTCAGCTACGAGAATTTTCTGGATGGCGTCGCTCTTAGCCCCATTGCGGTGGATGCGACCTAACGCCTGTAAATGGTCTTTCACGTTGAAGGTAGGTGAGATCAGCGAGATCCGCTGTCGGTTACCGTTGATGTCGTGTAGAGAGATTCCGGTCCCACCAGCCGCGATGTTTACGACGATGCAGCATTGCTTATCCGCTTGGAATTCGTCTATAATCTTTTGACGTTCTGTTGTGGACTGGCCCCCTACGATTGCAGGGCAATCCAGTAGACCAGTTAAGAGTTGAGCAGTTTCTGAGAAGTTCACGAACAACACAACACTGTTGCCCTGTTCGATGTAGCCTTGCGCCATATCGGCCATGTCTTTTGCTTTGAGTGACTCAGCGAGTTGTCTCGCTCTCAGCAAATTAACTAAGACCCAATCGCTGTCCTCAACGGTTCCGTTCTCCAAGAGGTTGGTGATGATCTCTGGCGTGATGCCCAATTCCTTATACGCCTTCGCGATTTTAGGTGCAGAGGTAAAGGCTACAGGCTCCACAAATACACGGTTCTCTTTGAAAGAGTCGGGAAAATCATCCACCGTAAGGCGTTTCACGTTCTTCCCATACATGACCTTGTTGAGATCACTGAGTTTCGACTTACGGCGAAGCTCCCACGCGCCCCATTCATTTTGCAAACAGCCGTATTGCATCATCCACGAATGCCAGCTCTTGAGACCATCGTCCGCTTTGTTGAGATTGTGCAGACCTAAAGCGAATCCGATTGGACGCATCTCAGTGGGATCTTCGGCGGCGGTCGCACTCATTGCATGAACTGCATACTCTTGCGCCACAAGGGATACCAACAGTTGGGCGTTCTGGGTATACGGCCCCTTACACTTATGGACCTCGTCCACCAGCACGAGCGTATCGGACGGAAGATGCCACTTCATGATCTTCTTGCCGCGCTTAGACATGAACTCGGTCTTTCCGGTCCTGATCTTCTCGTAGTTGAGAACGAACAATGGCTCGATACCACACTCGGCGATTTCTCTCTGCCATGACGGGATCACCGCCTTCGGGCAGAGGACCGCAACTGGTCGGCCTAAAGCTTTAGCGAGGTGGCACGCCACGATGGTCTTGCCTGTCCCGACATGGCTAGTGTCGAGAGAATTGAGTCCTAGCTTGTGCTTCGCTAGGAAGAAGTCTAAGGCTTCTTGCTGTTTCTTGTAGAGCGTCTTCATTATTGATTATTGACTATGTGGTAGTCATAGCCGCACCAATAATGACCGTCGAGAAAAATCTCAACTTTTTTTACCAGCCCAAATATAGGTGGCAATCAAGAAGGCATCGATCATGCCGTCATGCGGCTTCCTGCACCGCTTGTTCGCGAGCCAGTTTTCGTCTGGCGCGAGTTGTTCCGCCTGTTCTAGGGCGGCTTCTTTGGTCTTCCCTTTGGGTATCCGACCAAGCATATGCTTCTGCCATTTGTGGACGGAGACACGTTTAACAGGGTAACGGTGGCTCTCGGCCATGCCCAAAAGTTTACCGAACGAGATCGCCATCGACCGGATGGCTTGGCTACTCTTCGCGTGGGCTAGCGGTTCCTCAATCGCGAGGTCAAACGGCGTGTGGAGGTCCAGTAGCCACTCGTTGACCTTCCTGATATCGACCTCCTTTTTCTTAGAGAGCTGTAGAGTCGGCATACGAGTCTTCGCGATGACAGCACCATCGAAAGTAGATATTGCACAAAGTCCGCCATCGAGTCCGTTATCTACTCCAATTATTAGGTCAGCCATGTGAGTGTTCAATGATGGACAAAACAAGTAAAACCATGTCCGTAGCTCTCCTACGACTCTATTCTCACAGGCTAAAGGGACCCGAATTTAGGGCAAGAAATGTTTTCGCAATCCCCACCGACCTCTACATTGCCGCCGCAGTGGTCGCAGAGATTACCTCTCTCCTCAATGAAGAGAGCTTTCGCTAAAATTGCGTAATTGACGAGATCTTCGCACGCATCGTCTACAGACTCGCCAGCTACTTGAAGCTGGCCGTCGTTCACGAATGACTTGATACGCATGAGCTTATCCTGCATCCGAAGCAGTAATCCGGTTACAGGGTGCAGGCCAAGGGATTCAGCAGTCTTGAAGTTAGCGAGTGCGTCTACGGTGTTTTCACCTCCGCAGTAATCGCTGTTCTTCGCTCGCATGATGTCGAGCGTTTTACTACACGTCTCTTCGTGTAGCTTGAAAAGGGTTTCGGGTTTCATTGCTATCGCTTCTTTTATTTAAATTTCTCGATCAGGTCAATGTAGAAAACTACTAAAACGGCTCCTGATCTTTGGCGTAATAAGGTCGGGTCTTTAGGGAGCCGTCACGAGCAATATCCTGCTCATACTTCTTGGAGACGATGTGAATCTGAGCAGGAGATTGCTCATTTACTCAGAACAGTTCAATTCAACTGACCGCTAAAGCGGCTGGTGATCATTTTTATAGTGTTGTTGGAATTGAATCGCCCCGAACAAGCAAGCCATCGCCCTCCGCCGGAACCAAGACTCTGATCCCTTTCGGCAGCGCTTGCAAGTAAAATACTTCACGGGCCGTTTCCGGTATGACGCGATACCAGAGACCGTCGGCGGTATCGACGGGAAATCGGAAGTCTGCCCCTTCATCCACTCTAGTGATGAACTTCGGGTTCATTTCTGGTTGGCGGTCCTTAAACATCTTGAACGATGTATTAAAGCTCTTTGCCGGTGTCCGCGTCAATCGTCTTTTTTCGAATAATTGCGCCACCCCCTTTGTCCGCTTTCGTGTTATTGAGGATCGAGATATCGATCTGCATCTTGCTGTTCCCTCCGCCCGTCTTGGCATTGAGTCCTAGGTTGCGCCTGATTAGCTGATCGAGTTCTGACATCTCGCGGATTGTTTTAGGGCCCCGCACGGTCTTCATCGAGTCCCGCAGCAACTTGATTCCGGCAGCGGCGATGTAGTGCTGGTATTTATCGGCTGGAGTGCT
>CAKZMS010000218.1 GCA_937128785.1 uncultured Opitutaceae bacterium
TGGAAGTGGTCGCGCGCTGGGAGAATGGCGGTATGCCGGGAACGCAGGTTTACGAGGCCAGCGATGAAATCGACGTGGATACCGATCACCCCATGGACCCGGTTGTCGCAGGTCTCTACGAACGCCGGTATCGGGACGCCAAACTCGTGATCGAAAATACCTTGCCCCTGGAACTGGAGCGGCAGGCGAGCATGGCGATGGTCGTCGAGAGTGCCCGCACGTTGGGCAAGCTCGATGAGGCGGAACGGGCGCTGAACGAACTGATCTCGGTGACGGACAATGAGCGACTGATCACAGCGGAGCGCATGGCTCTGGCGGCAGCGCGAGGCGATCGGGTGGGCACGGCCCAGGCTGCGGCCGCGGTGCGCAAGGTGGATCGGCGTCTGCTCGCTTCAAATTTCGGGGTCGGCAATGCCGAAATTTTGGCGGGCAACTGGCTCGAAGCTTCCGATGCTTTTGCCAAGGGATTTGACAACGAAAATGCTGATCCCACCCGTCGCGGCTTCGCGGCCTTGCATGCATACGGGGCGGCCAAGCTGGGTGGGCAAGATCGCACCAAACTAGTTCGCCAAGCCCTTGAAGTCGTTCCGGAAGGGGACTGGATCGAAAGCCTGTTGCGGGCGGCCATCGGAGAAATGGATCGCGAGCAGTTGCTGGCGGCCGCCGATGAGGGGCGCAGTTACGTTGCGACCGGCCAGCGATGTGAGGCCTATTTTGCGCTGGCCTTTGCGCCCGGCCAGACCTCCGCCGGTCAGCGGGCGGATTTGATCGCTTGCTACGAGACGGGCATGCTCGGATTTATCGAATACGAGTTCGCCCGCAATTGGCTTCAGACCTAGGGGTCGGTCACACCTCATGCGTGCTCTTTCTGCGGTCGTTTGCTTTCTCCAGATCTCTTCGGACCTATCATCAATCTTCGGTATTACCGGATCGACGATGACCCGGATGGTGTCTGAATCAGACCAACCGGTGAAATGACGCTGATCGATCGATACATTCTGAGAGAGTGGTTGGGAGCCCTGGGTTTGGTTCTGGGTGCGACGGTGGGGATGTTGCTCATGCAGTCGATGTATGATGATCTGGGAGATCTGCTGGATGTCGGAGCGGGCGCTGTGGACATCGTGTTCTATTATGCGGTGAAGTTACCGAGTTTCCTGTCGGTGGTGCTCACGCTTTCGTTGCTGCTCTCCCTGCTTTTCACCCTGGGGCGTCTTCACCGCAATCTCGAGATCGCCGCCATGCGGGCGGCTGGACTGAGTCTTTGGCGCATCACCCGGGGGATCTGGGTGGCGGGTGTCTTGCTGTGCGGGCTGACGTGGTATCTCAACGGCACCGTGATCCCGTGGTCGGTGGAAGCGTCCCGGGACGTTTTGCAGGATTTGCGCATCCGCGGACAAAGCTCAATTGAACAGGTCGACCGGGTTGAGGCCGTGAATTCGGTGGCGTTTGATAACCGGCAGGAACGGCGGATGTGGTTCATGAACCGCTACAGTCGTTACACGTCTCGCGGTTATGGGGTGACGGTTACCGAGTTGGACTCCGACCGACGGGAAAAGACCCGACTACACGCCCGGGAAGCCTGGTTCGATGAAGATGCCGATGGTTGGGTATTCCGCGAAGGGCGCGAAACTTGGATCGACCCGGACACGGGCGAAGTTCAGCGAACCCTCGCCTTCGAAGAGCACTTTGTCGGGCATTACCGGGAGGATCCCGATCTCATGCTGGTCTTTGATCAACGCCCCCAGGATCTGTCGTTTTTTGAGTTGGAGCGGGTCATCGCTTTTCACCAGGCGGAAGATGATCCAAAGGTGAAACAGTATGCGGTCCGGTATTTCAGCCTGCTCGCGGAAACGATGGGTCCGCTTATCATTATCGCCCTGGCCATCCCCTTTGCCGTGGCCGGTGTGCGGGTGAATCCGGCCGTGGGTGTATCCAAATCGATTGGTCTGTTTTTACTCTACTTCGTTCTCTTCAAAGCAAGTACCGCCATGGGGGGAAGGGGCGCGCTCGATCCCATGTGGGCTGCGCTGGCTCCCAATCTGATTATGTTGGGACTCGGGGTGTTCCTGATGTCCCGGGTGCGTTGATCAGGCAGCGGGCGGTTCGTTCAGTGACCTCAGTGCACGATCCAGTCACCGATCCGGCGCCATACGGCGTTGGATGGCCAGAGTAGGATGACCCAAACAACGATGGCATTGATGTAGGCCAGAAAAACCGCCGCGCTCCCCATGTCCTTGATGCGTTTGGCCAGCGGGTGCAGCTCCGGGCGCAGGTAATCGATGGTCCATTCGATGGCCGAATTGAGCAGTTCGACGATCATGATGAGGATAAGTGATGCGATCATGACCGCGGTAGAGACCGCGTTGACGGGCAAAATCACCGCGAAGGGAACGAGCAGGATGACAAAGAGAAAGTCCTCCCGGAAAGAAGGCTCGTGCTTCATCGCCGCAAAAAACCCGTCCACCGAATACCGAATTGAGGCGAAGAAGTTACGCAGGTTGCGGCGCTTCACTTCGTCTTCCCCGGCTGCGGCCGAGGTGGTGTTGGGTTTGTCGTCCACCTTTTCACGCTGAGGCAGCAGGACTCGCCGCGAAAGTCAGAACTTTCGCGAGTTTGGCGGAACTATCTTCCCGTGAGAAAACCGAATCGACTCGTGGGGCGACGCATGCCGATCGCGTTGCAGGTGACTTCGACGATCTCCTCGGGGTATCCACAGAAATCGAGCACCCGGGTGAGGAACCGACGTTTGGTCGGGGTATCGATGTTCATGATCGCCCAGTAGGGGGTGTGGGGAATCTGCCTGGCCTGATTGTATTGGCTTTGAGCGATGATTTCCTCGCGAGTCATCGAGAGGTGGCGGCGACCCCGATTCAGCGACAGGATGTATTCACGAAAGTCCGCCGGGTGCTGGTCCGCCACCCAGCCCAGGATCGCGAGGTATTTGTCGGAGTCTTTGTGCAGGCTGCGAAAATCAGCGGTGGAAAGATAGACGAGCAGGGGATTGTCCGATGCCGGACCGCCGAGATTCAACAGGCGGGCCAGCACATCGTTGGGCTGTTGATTGAAGTCCGTCGTGAGTTTTTTGAGCTCTTCGTAAACTTCATCCGTGACTTCGATCTTCTTCATTTCATGAACAGATTGAACCGGTTCAACCGATTTGCAACGTTTAAGCGGTGAGATGGGTTAGCTGGGGCAGATGCGAGTACGCAGATCTGAAATCGGGTCGAACCCGCAATGTCTTGGGTGGACTTCTGCCGAAAGGACAGAAGCAACACTCCCGTCGTCAGGACGACCTAGCTGTCAGAGTTCTGCCCGATTTTGAATGCGGTGAAGTCATTGCAGACCCCCTCGTAAGCACGATCCTGTTTGTAGATTTGGAGGATCCGCGCGTGCTCCGCGTCGTCGGTCGGAAAAATACGCGGTGGTTCGCCCTTGAGAAACAAGGCCGTGTAAGAACGACGTCGATCGACGATGCGGCGTATGACGAGCATGCCGAATCCTAGGGCATAAATAGCTAAAACCCAACCGAGTCGGTTGAATTTAGGCGGCCAAACTTAGCGCCAGGCGTAGTTGAAGCTGATCGAGATGCGCTCCTCCTCGGATTGATTGGCGGGAACTTCGTGACGCAACCAGCTTTCAAACAGGACGACATTGCCAGCCACCGCCGGGTAGGTGATGAATGTCTCGTTGATCGGTTGGACCTTCGATTTCCGCGGGGGCGCGGCCATGAAGCGGTCCAGCCGCGGGTCTTCGAATTTGATGCCCGGGCAACCTTCGGGCGTGCGCACGTAGTAGGTCCCGCTGATGAATGACAGCGGATGTAGGTGCAGTCCGTGCGTGGTGAAAGGTGGCATCACATTCACCCAGCAATCCGTCATGAACACCTCGCGGCCGCGCAGATCAAAATCCAAGGCCTTGGCGTAAGCGCGGACGTGCTTGCCGATCTTCTTCTCCAGTCCTTCGAAGGTGGAGGAGAAGCGGTGCAATTCGTTCATCGAGGCATAGCTCGTGTAGCCGCCGGGGTAGTTGGCGGCCGACCATTTGCGGCCATCGACATCGAAGGCCTCCAACTGCTCGCACTCTTGGGCGAGCTCGTCGTTGAGCTTGGCCGTCCCGCGCTTTTGGAGCGGTTCACTATAGACAGACGTGGCGAAATGAATGCGGGTGCTCATGTTCTCTGGGAGGAAGGAGGGGAACCCGCCTCGATTCAAATCATGAATCGGTCGGGGCAGCGGAAATCGGAATCAAAGCGTAACGGGTTTCTCGGGGAATTGGCAGAATTAACGAAATTTCGGGGATGCGCGTCCGGATGTTCCCCGGTTGAAGGTCAAACAACGGGTCCGGCGGATCAAAACCCAAGTCTGCCAGCACGTGATCGGCCAGTCTGGTTTCGCCGCGGAGGCGGGCCAGCACCCAGAGCGCGGCGAGTGAGGAGCGGTCTTGCGGTGGAATCCGTATCCGCAGCAGTCGCAGCGAGGCTGGATTGCCACTGAGCAAGGCGACCGCAACCATGCGATCGTAGTGATTCGGGGTGGGTTCAAAGGGAATGATCTCCCGCCAGGCGTAGTCCATCAGGAGAGGAGACACGTCGGGCTCCAAGGTGGCCCAATCTGCCAGAGCGGTTTCAAAGGCCGATAACTGGGCCCGATCCTGGTTCAAGGCGCTGCGGGCGGCTGCGCGGTCTCCCGCGATGAGGAGCAGTTCCCAGCGCAAGCGGGCGAGCAGCGGTTCTGGCATTGCAAGCTTGAGGGTGTCTTCAACGATCTGGTCCCAGGCGGGTTCGTGGACGGTAGCCCGGGCCGCTTGCAACAGCACGTTGAAGTCGGCGGTATCGTCTGCGGATGCGTGCGAGTCCTCCTGATGGCCCGGTTCGCGGGCGGTGTAGGCCAAGGGGATCAACCACGCATGGTTGCGGTACCCGCTCAGGCGCCACTCCTCCCAAGCTTGTTCATGGAGGGACCCCAGCCGAAAACTGCCCAACATGGCATCGTGATGAACAAGGGCGATGTGATGGCGCCGATGGGGCAAGCGCATCTCCAATTCGGAGAAGATCCGCTCTGATTCGGCGTACTGTCGCGTGAATTCCATGATCCGAGCCAGCAGCAGCGCGCTGTCTTCCCGGCTGGGGTCAACGGCGTAGGCCGAGGACAGCGCCTTGATTGCCGTCGGGTAATCTCCGGCGGCCAAGGCCGTGGCGGCCAACGCTTGAAAGTGCCGGCCCCGTGCGGGGTCGATGTTTTTCCAAGCGGGAGGCCAGACGCAGTCACTCCATCGCACTTCCCTGAGACCTTGCCCCTGGAGAATGGCCCACCACGTGGTGGTGGTCACCAGGTGGAGGCCGCCCGCCAGCAGCAGAGCGGTGACCATAGCTCTTCCCCAAAAGGGACGGACATTCTCTCGATCAAGATGACAACGCCATCCGGCCTCGGTAGCCCGGAGTGCCGGACAGACGAATCGAAAACGGGCCGGCACGGCCAACTCCAGGGAGGCTTCGCAGCGGGTTTCACCCGCCCGCCCGGAATCGCTCAGACTTTGGCAGGGGCACTTTCGCCGCCCTCCGAACCACGCAAAACGGGTTTTACTCCAATTCCAACGGACCATGCCCCAAGCGATCCAGCAGGCATCGTGGAGTCCGTCCCGCACGACGTGGAGCAGCCGGGTCACGAGATGCGGGCGAGAAGTGTCGCCCCGGCGGGGCGGCGACAGACATGGTGCCGGCGCCGAAAGTATAATCCCGCCGCCACCCAGAGGAATGCTCCCACCTGAACAAACGTGCCCGCCTCGGGTACGACCCCGTATACATTGGATATAGGCGAAAATGCTCCGGAGGCTTCAAACGTGGCGGCGCCATCGATACCGTCCACCCCGAACAGATCCTGATTGATGGCATTGTTGTTCGTGGCTGTGTAAGCAATCAGCCGGATGAACGAACTCAGAGTGAAATCGGTGCTAGCGATCGGTCCACCACTTCCGGTTGTATCAAGAGCGCTGGCCTCTTCGATGGCCTCGGCCAGCAAGTCGAAGGGGATGGCAAACGTGACAAAGGAATCGGCGTCCGGGGTGTTCGCTTTCTTCGAGGCAAACCCGACATCCCCATTCAACAGGTTGGTCGCCTGCTGGTAATTGTAGGTGGTTCCATCGATCAGAGTCATCAGGGTATTGATATCTGCCGTCAGATCCGTGCCCCCATAGCTGTCGAAAAGCGCATCCCCTGCCTCGAGCGTCGGAGTAAACAAATTCCCAATACTGGAGGTGTTTGGGCTGATGTTGAGATCGGTGCCAGAATCTTGGAATGCCACAGTCGGCAGGCCTTGTTGGGAACCATCGAAACCGAAAAACAGGTCGATGTCGCCGTCGGCATCGGCGGCCTCGGGGGCGAGGTAGTCCTCGTCCCCATCGTCGAGGGAGGCCGCACCCACGCCGAAGTGTTCGACGATCAGCTGGTGCACCCGTTCCGCGACGGCGAGATGCCAGACCACGGGGCGGGGCGTGAAAGTCCGTATCCAGTCGGACATGACATCATCGGGCAACCAGGCGGTGGCGAGATGAAGCGGGGTATCGGGTCCGGGTTCGAGGGGCTCCTCCGATTCGTCGACAGGTGATTCGGTTGGGGCCGCTCCGTGTGCGATGGGCAGGATTTGATACTCGTGCACCAAACGGGCAGGCAGCAGTCGGAGCGAGGTATGGTCGGCCTGAAGATCGGAGGCGACATCCAGTTGGCTGGACTCGGCAATTTCGCGGAGCACATCGGTCTCAGCGCGCTCGAGCGCGAGGGCCAAGGCGGCGACCCGCTCATGGCGTTCGGCCTCCAGCACGGCGAGGTGCTGTTCTTCGGAAAGAGTCTGGGTGAATTCTTCCGGTAGACTGTCGGCGGCTAGCAGCACCATGTTATCAGTTGGTCTGGAGGAAGCTGGTCGGAGGATCTTCCAGCGGTTCGCTGTTCAATGCCCGGTTTACCTGGTCTGCGTTGGGCATGCGATTAACCCGTTCCATGGCCTCCTCGTTGTCTTTCTCTCCCGCCGAAAGGATCGTCGGACGGAGGAAGAAGATGAGGTCCGTTTTCTCGTTGGAACGGGTTTTCAGGCCCAAGAGATCACCGATGAAGGGAAGTGGGCCGATCCGGTTGGTTTCCTTGCGATTGTTGCCTCTTTGCAGGCCGCCCATGACGATGATCTCACCATCCTGCACGCTGATGAAGGATTTCATCTCGCGTTGCCCCACGATGGGCTGGGGGTTGTCATCAATCGTGGTCGTGCCGATCACGTCTTCCACGACTTGTTCGATTTCCAACTGCACGGAGCCGTTGTTGCCAATGAGTGGTTTCACCAGCAGGCGGATACCCACTTGGCGGTTATTGACGGTGGTGCGGTAGGCGGTGCTGGTTCCGCCGACGGAGCCCGCCGCGTCAGGGATGAAACTACCCAGAACCGGGATGTCCTGGCCGACAAAAAATTCCGCTTCCTTGTTGTGAGTGGTCACCACGGCGGGGACCTGGAGGAACTCGGCGTTGTTTTTCCGTGGGGTGGTGGCGAGGCTGATGAGTCCGCTGAGGTTGTTGTCGGCGAGCGTGGCAAAATTTGCCGCCGCGAAATCCTCGATGGTGCCATTCTCCACCTGGAATCCGGTGCCGGCGACGCCGAAGCCGGGACCACCGGCGTTGAATCCGACCAACTTACCGTCCTGCACCAGCAGGCCGAGCTGGCTGATCCCGGTGCTGGCGGCATCCGTAATCGTGACTTCGGCGATGACCACCTCGATGCGGACCTGGGCGAGCAGCACGTCGATCTGGTCGATAAGCTCCCGGATCAGACGAATGTCCTCCACCGTGCCACTGACCACGACGGCGTTGCTGCGCTCATCCGGGAGGACAGTGACCAATTGGCTGAATTCACTGGAGTTGGGAATCGCCGGGGTGAGCGTGGCCGGGGTGACCGTGGCCGGCGCGGGAGTGGCGGTCTGGCCGTTGGGGCGCCGGGCGGACTCGGAGCGGGAGGTGGCTTGATTTTGTCCGGAAACCAGATTGCTCACCAGTGAAGCCACCTCGGTCGCATCCGCGTGCTTGAGATAGATGATCTCGTTGCGGGTGTTCGGGTCGGACCGCACATCGAGTCGGGCGATCAATTTGTCGAAAAACGGATGCAGCCGTTTATCCGAAATCACGATGATCTGGTTGGTGCGATCATCGGCATTGAAGGACGTGCTCGTGCCCATCTGTTGGGCGGCGGGTCCTTGCAGGATGTTGCGCATCTGGTTGGCGAGGTCCGAGGCCTTGGCGTAGACGAGGGGGTAGAACTTCGGCTCCAACGAGGAGACGTTTGGCTGATCGAGTTCCCTTACCAACAGCTCGACCCGTTGCAGCGTGCTGATCGAGTCGGTGACGAGCAGGGCATTGGCCTGTTCGAATGGCATGGCACCGCCGAGTTGGGGGTTGAGCAATGAAGCGATTTTGCCGCCGAATTGGCCCACCTGCACAAACTCGAAGGTGAACAATTTCGTCGCGATGCGGCCGCTCGGTTCCAGGTCGAGGGTGGAGCCTTCAATGAGATCGGGTGCGGAAATGCGCGCGGATCCGATCGGCACGACTTGGACGAACCGATCACCCAGTGGTGTCACGGCGATGCCGTTTAGCTGCAGCGTGGTCTCGATCGCCATCAACGCCTCCGTGTAGGTGAGGGGCTGTTCGATGGTGAGAGAGAAGACCGTGTTGGCCGGAATTTGAGGCGATTGCAGGACTTCCCGGCCGGTCAGAATCTCGATCAAACCAAATGCTGAGTCGATCGGACCTTCCGGAATAACAATACCCTCGGCGAGCACCTCATTGGAAATGGGCAGCAGGCTCGGCGACAGATTGCTCGAAGCATCGACCGGGGCCGGGTCTTGGGCGCTCAGGGGTCCGGCCACCAGCAGGCATAAGATACTGGTGAGGCGGATGATCGGGGCGGTAAATCGCATGGAAATAGGTAAAATTGTGGCGGGAACCGGTAGGGCTCCAAAGGGAAAACGAAGAGCAAGGAACGCTTTATGTAAATCGCGATGTGGAACGGCTTTTACCTACAGACGCCCAAACGCCGAGGAAGTTGCGTTATTTTGGCACTTGCGGGGCCACTTTGCTCCTCCAACCGTCTACCAAGTATGCCCAACACTTTTGGCAAATTGTTTCAAATTACGACCTGGGGCGAAAGCCACGGGCCCGCGGTGGGGGTGGTGATCGATGGATGTCCTCCCCGCATCGAGATATCGGCGGCGGAAATCCAGGCTGAGCTCGACCGGCGTCGACCGGGGCAAAGTGATATTGTCACGCCCCGGAAGGAGGCCGATCAGGTGGAAATCCTCTCCGGCGTGTTCGAAGGGCGCACGACGGGGACCCCGATCTCGATGTTGGTGCGCAATGCCGATCAACGACCGGGGGCCTATGACGAAATGAAGGACAAATTCAGGCCTTCGCATGCTGATTTCACCTACGCGACCAAATATGGAATCCGCGACCACCGTGGCGGCGGCCGCAGTTCGGCCCGGGAAACCATCGGACGGGTGGCGGCAGGCGCGATTGCCAAGAAACTTCTGGGCCAAATCGAAT
>CAKZMS010000219.1 GCA_937128785.1 uncultured Opitutaceae bacterium
AAAGCCGTCCTCGCTTCCGGCGAGATTGTCGAGTGGGGCGGCTGCACCCGCGACTTCGTCGGGCCGGATTACACCGGATTATTTGTGGGCAACGAAGGACTGTTTGGGGTCGTTTTGGAAGCCACCCTCAATCTGCTACCCATGCCTGACGGCTGTCACACGGTGTTGGCCGGCTTCAAATCGGCGGAAGCGGCCGGTGACGCGGTTTCCGCGATCATCGCCTCCGGCTTGGTCCCCGTCGCCATGGAACTGATGGACGAGCTGACCATCAAGGCAGTGCGACCCGTCGTCCCCATCAACTACCCTCCCGATTGCAACGCCCTACTCCTGATTGAACTCGACGGACCAGCGCCGATCGTCGCGGCGGAGCAGCCGCGGCTGGAAGCACTCCTCCAACAAAGCGCAACCACCGGCATCATTTCCGCCAAAAACGAAACCGAGCGCGCCAATATCTGGAAAGTGCGCAAAAGCTCCTACAGCGCGTTTGGCCGTCTCGCCCCCAACAACTTCGTCCAAGACAGCGTGGTGCCGCGCCGCCATTTGGGAGCGGTTCTGCGCGAAGTCTACCGCATCGCCGATGCCGCGGGCATGCAGTGCCCTAATGTCTGCCATGCGGGCGACGGCAACCTTCATCCCAACCTCCTCTACGATGGGGAGGATCCGGGCGCGTTTCACCGGGCTGAGCAAGCCGCCGGCGAGATTCTGCGCATGTGCGTCGAGTTCGGGGGATCCATTACCGGCGAACACGGGGTGGGCCTCGAAAAACGAGCATACCTTTCCCTCATGTATGGGGCCGGCGAGCTGGATCTGTTTCACCGCCTGCACGGCATCTTTGATCCCCGGGAGATCTCCAATCCCGGCAAGATGTTGCCCCCCGGTGGTGATGCTTCCCCACCCGTGCACCCCCTTGAGCCCGACGACGCCACCCGCGCCATCGCTCGCCAAATTACGGAGCGTGCCATCAATATCGCCATCGGCGGAGGTACCAAATCCATCAGGGAAAGTTCGTTTGAAGCCTCACTCCCAGTCGGCTCGCTGTCCGGCATCACGGCCTACGAGCCCGTTGAGTTCATTCTTTCCGCCCGAGCCGGCACCCCGCTGCGCGAAATCGAATCTGCGCTCAAGGCGGAGGGCCAGCAACTGCCGTTCGATCCTCTTTTGGCCGAAACCGGGGCGACCGTGGGCGGAACCATCGCCGCAGGTCTAAATGGACCGGGCGCACTCGGATATGGTCGACTGCGAGACGCCGTCATGGGCATGACCTTTATCGACGGTCGCGGCTCCATTCTGCGGGTGGGAGCTGCCGTGGTCAAAAACGTCGCGGGGTTCGATCTCCCCAAATTCTTCGTCGGCAGCCATGGCAGCCTCGGTGTCATGACGGAAGTGACCCTCAAAGTCTGCCCCGCTCCCGCCACTTCCAATACCCTGGAAATCACCTCGGCCAATCTGGATGAACTGACGGAGCAGCTGACCTTCATTGCCCAACTTCCCACCGCCCCGGTCGCCGTTGAGGCCTCTCTTGGCGATCGTAAAATCTGGGTGCGTTTCGATGCCCCGAAGTCGGCCCTGCCCGCCTTGGCTGATTCCCTCGGCTCGTTGAACCCAGTTTTGATGGATACGGCTGAGGGGCAAAAGGTCTGGGCATCACTCAAGGAATTCGAGTGGGCGCCCACGACCGAGGCTTTGCTTAAGATCCCCCTCGGCCTGGCCCAGAGCCGCCGCCGCCTGATCCAGGGACACCTGAGCCGAGGCCTGACGCTCAACCAGTGTCTGCTGACGATCACGCTCCAGCGCGTTCAGAGCGCGGGTGGCTTCGGCCGATTTGATCGAACCTTCGGCCTCGGTCACGGCAGCGGCATAGATCTCGTCATCAATCTGGAGCAACGGCGCCCCCTCTTCGACCACATCGCCCGGTGTGAACAACACCGAGTCGAGCTGCCCCGAGACCCGCGCCGACAGTTCGACCGCCTGATCCGCCACCAGCCGCCCGTTGACGGATTCGGAGTTTTCCAGAGCACTCATCGTCGCCGGAGCGACCGTGACAGCAGGCAACGGTGCCTGGCCCTGTTGGGCCGCGGCCCCCTGAGCCAGAACAACAACCGCCAGAAATGTAGTGAAAAACCGCGCCATACAGGCCACTCCCCGAAGATTTACTGTGCCATCCCTTGGACATAGCCAAGCTCCCGCCCAGATGC
>CAKZMS010000220.1 GCA_937128785.1 uncultured Opitutaceae bacterium
GTCCACGATGTAGCGGATGGGCGCGTCAGCCAGGCCACTCAAGGTGGCGTTTTCCCGGCACCATTTGACCATACCATCAGCGGCGTCTACGTGGCAGACGGCCGCACCGGCCCGGGCTGCGGCGCAGGTGGCTCCCCCGGTGTAGCCAAACAAGTTGAGCACGGATACCTCCCGGCCTCGCTGTCGGGCTCCCGTGATCAGTTTGCTGAACCACTCCCAATTCACCGCCTGTTCGGGGAAAAGCCCGGTGTGCTTGAATGACGTGGGCGAGATCCGGAATCGCAGTTTCAGCGGTTCATAGGCGATTTCCCAGGAATCAGGCACTTGGGAGGCATATTCCCATTTGCCCCCGCCACGGTCACTGCGGTGGTAGTAGCCGTCCCAGCCTTCCCAAGGTTGTTCACCCCGCCGGGGCCAAATGACCTGCGGGTCCGGACGAACCAATGTATGCGTTCCCCAACGCTCCATTTTCATCCCGCTGCCGGCATCCAGGAGCTGGTAGTCGGACCATGCGTCGGCCAAGGCGATGGAGGAAGGGGCGGCAGTCATGAGTTGTTTCAGCAAAGTGACAGACTCGATTCGACTGTAAATGAATCTTGGCTCCTATGTGCTTTTAGCCCCATACAAGCTAGTGATTGACATTAATACTAGGGTATATCCCCTAGAAAGGAAACTATGAAGTCCTACACCCTATTAAAACACTCCCTCGTCTTCCTACTGGCGGGTTTGATCGCGTCGGCTGATGTGATCGAAACCAAGGATGGTGCCCGTCTCGTGGGCACCGTTGCCGGTATCAACGGAGGCAAGATTACGCTCAAAACCTCGTATGCTGGAGACATTGAGGTCGATCAGGCCGAAGTCGTCAGCCTCTCCATGGAGGATGCCTTGGCCATCCGTCTCGATGATGGCACCACGCTCGAAGGCTCCATTGCCCCGACGGGTGACGGCGAAGTCGCCGTGGAAGGGGTCGCCGGTTCGGTGACCACTCCCGTCACGGGCGTCGCGGCCACCTGGGCACCCGGGGACATTGATCCCGCCGTGAAGGCGCTCCAGCGCAAATGGGCTTATGAGGCCGCCGTCGACATCACCGGCAAGTCGGGCAACTCCGATAATTTTGGCACGGCCATCGCCTTGGGAGCCGTCTTGGAGGGCTCGGAGGACCGCCTCGCTTTCTATGCGATTTACGATCAGCAGGAGTCGGAGGGTGTGACTTCCGCCGATCAGTTCCGCGCTGGCGTCGACTACACCAACAGCTTCCGCGGTGACCTCTCGTGGTATGTGCGCAACGAGGCGGGTTTCGACTACATTAAGGATATCGATTTCTTCAACGTGGCGGGCGCGGGTCTCGGCTACCAGGTCATCGACAAGGACAAACAGAAGCTGACCCTCCGTGGTGGTCTCTCGTTCCGCTACGAGACCTACAGCGATGTCTTCACCGAGGATCTCCAAAGTGGTGGTCTCGATTTCGGCCTGCGCCACTCCTACGAATGGGAGACGGTAAAGATGCGCAACTCCCTCACCTTCGTGCCGGCGTTTGAGGATTTTGCTGATTTCCGGGCCACACACGACACGCACGTCGAGATGCCCCTCAAAGCCAATGACTGGCGCATTCGATTCGGGATTTCCAATGACTACCGCAGCGAGCCTCCCGGTGGTCTTAAGGAGATGGACACCACATGGTATACCCGCCTCGTCTTGAGCTGGGACTAGTCCACCGAATCTTTTCCAGATTTTACCCTGCGGCCTCATGATTTTCGTGAGGCCGTTTTTTTGGGGGCACCGCAATAAGGGCTGGAGCTGCGAGCCCCGCGGGCTCTACGGATAGTTTGTGCCCCGCTCCTATCTGATTCGTTCGCTCCTCATCGTTCTGTTGGGCTGGTTGTCGGCGGGAAGGCTCTGCGCCCAAACGGATGAGCCCGATCAAACGGTGATCTACCGGACGGTAGGTGAGCACGAGCTCAAGATGCACGTGTTCCTGCCGGACGATTTTGAGCCTTCGGATCGGCGACCCGCCGTGGTGCTCTTTTTTGGCGGCGGGTGGAATGGCGGGACTCCGGGGCAGTTTTATCCATTTTCGAGGTATCTGGCGCAGCGGGGCATGGTCGCCCTGGCGGCGGAATACCGCACCCGCCACGGGCACGACGTGGATCCGTTTGAGTGCGTGCGCGATGCCAAGGCCGCGATGCGCTGGACGCGTGCCAACGCCGCCGTTTGGGGCATCGATCCGCAGCGGTTGGCGGCCGGTGGCGGATCGGCGGGCGGTCACTTGGCCGCGGCCACGGCTTTTTTACCGGGGCTCAATGAGGAGGACGCGAAACTATCGGACTCCTGTGTGCCGAATGCGTTGATCCTCTACAATCCGGTCATCGACAACGGCCCGACCGGTTACGGGTATGGGCGGATTGGTGACCGCTTTCCGGAGTTTTCGCCCTTGCATAACATCGGGCCAGCCATCCCGCCTCCGACCGTAACCTTTCTGGGCACGAACGACCGTCTGATTCCGGTCGAAACCATGCGGACGTTTGCGAATGCAATTCGGCGGGCGGGTGGCCGTTGCGACGTGCACATTTACGAGGAGGCGACGCACGGATTCTTCAATAAACGGGATTGGGGAAATCTGCGTTATTTTGAGGTGCTCCGAGCGACCGATCGCTTCCTGGGTTCTCTGGGGTGGTTGCAGGGTGACCCCGTGGTGGAACTGCCGCGGGATGCCCCATTTGCTGAGCCGGCGGAATAGTCGGCTGGCATTGTCGCTCTCATGCGACATGAAACGGTTGGTTTTTCTCGCTTTGGTCGCTGGCTGGTCGGCGTTGTCCGCTGCGGCTGCGGCGCGGGTTTACGAAAGTGGTCCGGCGCCGGTGCCGTTGCTGGAGCTTTTCACGAGTGAAGGCTGCTCGAGTTGTCCTCCGGCGGAACGTTGGCTGAGTCAGCGCCGGGACGATGACGGTCTTTGGCGTGAATTTGTGCCCGTCGCCTGGCACGTGAGCTATTGGGATCGTCTCGGGTGGCCGGATAAGTTTGCGGACAAATCCTACACGGAACGCCAGTATGCCTATGCCTCCGAGTGGAAGGCGCGGAGTGTCTACACTCCCGGTTTTGTGCGCGGAGGCGAGGAGTGGAGGGTGCGGGATGGGCAGATGCTGGCCGCCGGTGAAATGGTTGGCGGAGCACTCAGCGCGACGGTTGACGGGGACACGATCGAAGTCAGCTATTCACCTCCGGCCGGCGTCATTTCAACCGATCAATTGACCGTCCACGTCGCTTTGTTGGGGAGCGGAATTCAGAGCAAGGTGCGAGCGGGCGAAAATCGGGGCAAGCAACTCAGTCACGATTTTCTGGTCCTGCGCTGGCGGCAGGCTGATTGGGGTAAAGGGAGAGCCAAGCTCAAACTCCCCACCTCGGAACTGAGCGACCTCGCCCCGCGCCGGGCGGTGGCGGTGTGGATCAGCGCAGCCAACTCACCGAGCCCGCTACAGGCTACCGGCGGTTGGCTGGGTGAATAGGTCTCCCATCAGGGTTACGCCTTGTAGACGCTCTCCCAGCCTGGACGCACCGGGGGAGCGGTGAGCAGATCGTTGGCGAGCGGATGCTTCGGGAAACTCTTGGTGGCGCGGTCGAACTCCAGATTGCCGCCGAGGCGCTGGGCGATGATGCCGAGGATGAACACCTGCGATAGCGGACCCGAGACCGAGAAGGGCGAACGCGCCTCTTCCTTGCCGAGACAGGCGAGGCAGAAGTTGGCGAAATGATCGGAATTTTTCTGCGAGAACTTAGGCAATGTCGGGCCGAGTTCGCGCATGCGCTCGGGCGGAATGATGCGAAGTGTCGCGCTATGGGTGCCGCCGCGGAACACGGTATCGCCGCCGTAGATGAACTTGCCGTTGCGCTGGAGCTCGGCACCGGGGGATTCCTCGGGCGGAACGGGGGGCAGGTTGTCCACGCCGTCATACCAGGTGATGTCGCACGGCGGGTGTTCGCCGCGCGCCGGGAAACTGAACTTGATGGTCGAGGCCTGCGGGAAAATAAAGTCGCTGGGCCCCTCGCGTTTCACCGCTTGAATTTTGCTCGGAAGCCCGAGGTCGAGGAAGCGGTGGCAGGTGTCGAGAATGTGGGGCGCCCAGTCGCCGAACGCGCCGCTGCCGTAGGCATACCAGCTGCGCCAGTTACCGGGATGCAGGCGTTCGCTGAAGGGGTGCATGGGACGGCCGACGTGCCACAGGTCCCAATCCATCCCCGCCGGAACCGGGCTGCCTTTGTCAAAGCCATAAACCGCCCATCCGTGCCAGCGCCGGGGTGAATTCATATGCGCATCAATGCGGGTGACGTCCTTGATGACGCCGGCCTCCTGCCAGGCCTTGAACTGGAAGTAGTTGGCGCCGGAGTGACCTTGGTTGCCCATCTGGGTCACGACCCCCGTGGCGCGCTCGGCTTCCATCAGGGCCT
>CAKZMS010000221.1 GCA_937128785.1 uncultured Opitutaceae bacterium
GTCAGGGACCCGAACACTCCTCCGCTCGTCTCGAACGCTTCCTCCAGCAATGTGCCGAGGACAACATTCAAGTGTGTAACATCAGCACGCCGGCAAATTTCTTCCACGTGCTGCGTCGTCAGATGCACCGCGAGTTCAAAAAGCCGTTGGTCATCATGTCGCCCAAATCTCTCCTCCGGCATCCCGAGGCCGTCTCTCGCGTCGAGGACTTCGTGGAGGAAACCTACTTTCAGGAGATCATGCCCGACCCCGAGCCTCCGGAAAAGACGGATCGCGTCATCTTCTGCTCCGGCAAGGTCTTCTACGACCTCGTGAACTACCGCAAAGAGAAGGAAATCAAAGGCGCCAAGATCATCCGGATCGAGCAGCTCTATCCCCTGCACGAACACGAACTGCAACGCATCGCCGACGAACACCGCGATGCCCGTTTGGTCTGGTGTCAGGAAGAGTCCGAGAACATGGGGGCGTGGACCTACATCGCTCCCCACCTCGAGCGCGTCTTTGGTTCCAAGCCGGCTTACGCCGGACGCGACGCGGCGGCCTCTCCGGCGGTCGGCGTGCTCGCCCTGCACAAACGCGAACTGGCCAAGTTCCTGATGGAAGCGTTCTCGCTCTAAAATTTCGAAAACCGAAACTCCCCTCCCATTTCATGTCTGTAGAAGTCAAAATTCCGCCCATGGGCGAATCGATCAATAGCGGCGTGCTCGCCAAGTGGCACGTCGCCGACGGTGATGCTGTGACCAACGGCCAAAACCTGTTCGAGCTCGAGACCGATAAAATCACTTCCGATGGTGTCGCCGATACCGATGGAGTCATTTCCCTCAAAGTCGAAGAAGGCGCCGAGGTGAAAATCGGCGAAGTAGTCGCGACCATCGAGGCCGGCGGCACGGCTCCGGCCAAGGACGAGACGGTAGCCGGGGGCACTGACCCCGGACCGAGCTCACCGAGCTCGGATCCAGCCGACTCCAAACCGCAATCGCCCGCCGTCCGTCGCATCGCCGAGGAAACCGGCGTTGATCCCGCCACCGTCGAAGGCACCGGTAAAGCCGGCCGCGTGACCAAGGGAGACATGCAGTCCGCCGCCGCCGCGGCGGAAAGTAACAAATCTCAAGTATCAAGTAACAAGACACCGGATACAGCGCCTAATCCAAAATCCGAAATCGAAAATCCAAAATCAGTTTCCGGGGATGCGAAGCAGACCCGGAAACGTATGACTCCGTTGCGGGCGAAGATTGCGGAGCGGCTCGTCGAGGTGCAGCACGAGGCGGCCATGCTCACGACCTTCAATGAGGTCGATATGTCCGCCGTGATGGGCATGCGCAAAAAGTATCAGGACGCCTTCGTTAAGAAGAACGGGTTCAAGCTCGGCTTCATGTCCTTCTTCACCAAAGCCGTCGTGAACGCCCTCAAGGAAGTTCCCGGCGTCAACGCCATGATCGACGGTAAGGAAATCGTGCAGAACCACTACTACGACATCGGCGTAGCGGTCTCCACGCCCAAGGGTCTGATGGTCCCAGTCATTCGCGACTGCGAATCCAAATCAATGGCGACCATCGAGTCAGACATTGCCGAAGTCGCCGGCCGCGCCCGTGACGGAAAGATCACCCTCGATGACCTCGAAGGCGGCGTGTTCACCATTACCAATGGCGGCATCTTCGGCTCCATGTTGTCGACCCCCATCCTCAACGCGCCGCAAAGTGCCATCCTCGGCCTCCACGCCATCAACGATCGCCCCGTGGCCGTGAACGGCGAAGTCGTGATCCGCCCGATGATGTATTTGGCGCTCAGCTACGACCACCGTCTGGTCGACGGCAAGGAAGCCGTCACCTTCCTCGTCAAAATCAAGGAAGCCATCGAAGACCCCTCACGACTTCTGCTCGAAGTCTAGTGCCGAAGGATGAAGGCAGAATGATGAACTGACCGATTCTCCGTTGCTGCCCATTCCACCCTTCATCGTCCGCCACCCTTCACTTCTTCATTCTGCAGTCTTGATTCTTAACTAGACCACATCGTCTCATGTCATCTTCGAAAGCAAATACCGCATCCTACGATGTGGTCGTCATTGGCGCCGGCCCGGGTGGCTACGTCTGCGCGTTCCGCGCCGCTCAGCTTGGCCTTAACGTCGCCCTCGTTGACAAACGCGCCGCTCTCGGCGGCACCTGTCTGAACGTCGGCTGTATTCCCAGCAAGGCCCTGCTCCACTCTTCTGAACATTTCGCTTTTGTGCGCGATCAGGCCGGTGATCACGGCATTGAAACCGGATCGCCGACCATCGATATCGCCAAGTTGATGGCCAAGAAAGATGCCGTCGTCACGAAGCTGACCGGTGGGGTCGCGCAACTGGCCAAGGCCCGCAAGGTCAAGGTCATCACCGGCGAGGCAAAATTCGCCGACGCCAAGACGGTTATTGTCGGCGACGAGACCCTCACGGCCAAAAACATCGTCATCGCCACGGGCTCGGCGCCGGTCGAGCTGCCCTTCATGCCGTTCGACGGTGAAACCGTTGTATCGAGCGATCACGCCATTGGCTTTGATACGGTTCCAGGGAAACTGGTGGTGGTCGGAGGCGGCGCGATCGGACTCGAGCTTGGCTCGGTCTGGGCCCGCTTGGGATCCGACGTCACGGTGGTCGAGTTCCTGCCCCAAATCGCCGGCGCATCCGACAAGGATATCGTGCGCAACTTCACTCGGATTCTGAAAAAACAGGGTCTCAAAATCGAAGTCGGCGCGAAGGTCACCGGTTTCAAGGACGGCGTGCTGTCGGCCGAACGGGGCGACGACAAACTGGAGTTTCCCGCCGACAAGGTGCTCGTTTCCGTCGGTCGTCGGCCCTACACAGATGGACTCGGGCTTGAGGCCGCCGGCGTGGAGCTGGACGACAAAAAACGCATCAAGGTCGACGCGAAGCTCAAAACCAATGTCGATGGCGTTTACGCGATTGGTGACGTGGTGGCCGGCCCCATGCTGGCCCACAAAGCGGAGGAAGACGGAGTCGCCGTGGCAGAGTGGATTGCCGGCAAGGCGGGCCACATCAATTGGGATCTCGTTCCGGCCATCATCTACACCGACCCGGAGATCGCGACCGTCGGTTTGGGCGAAGACGCCGCAAAAGCAGCTGGCCGAAAGGTGAACGTAGGCAAGTTCAACTTTGCCGCCAATGGCCGCGCCATCGCCGCCGATGCTACCGACGGATTCGTCAAGATCATCGCCGATGCGGAGACCGATCGCATTATCGGCGCCCAGATTCTCGGCCGTACTGCCGGCGAGTTTATCAGCGAAGTTGTGACCCACATGGAATACGGTGGTAGCGCCGAAGATCTCGGTCGCACGATTCACGCCCACCCCACCATGAGTGAAGCCGTCAAGGAAGCCGGACTGGCTGTCAGCAAGTCCGCGATTCACGCGCTCTGATCCTTTCCTGACATCATGGCATCAGACTCTGTTTCCCGTCGCGGCTTCCTAACCACGTCGGCTGGCGCACTCGCTCTTTCGAGTCTGGGCGCCAAATCAGTCAGCGCCGCCGCCGCATCCGGGGAGCCCGTGGCTTTGGATCGTGGCCCGTTCGTTTACCCCTTTCGGATCGGTGAAGTAGAAGCCTGGTCGATCAGCGACGCCAGCTTGAGCCTCAATCAGGGCCTCGGCCTCATGTGGCCCGAGGAACAGCGCCCCGTCATGCAGGAACTCATGCAGGCACACGGCGAACCCGAGGGCGGCATTCCCCTCTACGTCAACGTCCTCATCCTGCGCCGCGGTCACGAAGTACTGCTGTTCGATGCGGGCTTCGGTGCCCGCGAGAATCCCCGCATGGGTTGGTTACAGGCAGGTCTCGCAACCATCGGGATCACTCCCGACCAAGTGACCGCCGGATTCCTCAGCCATGCGCATGGCGACCATATCGACGGGTTTATCCAGGACGGCCAAATCATGTTTCCCAACGCGGCCTTTTACGTGCTGCCGGCCGAGCGCGATTTTTGGCGGTCGCCGGAACCGGATTTTTCCGAATCCAAACGAAACAAGAAACCGTTGCCGAATATGATCGCGAGTGCGCGGGACAAATTCGACATCCTTGAGCCGGTGACCCAACTCCTGCGCGATGGCGACGAGCTGTTTGGCGGACTGGTGCACGTCGAGGCAGCGCCCGGACACACCGCCGGCCACTGCTGTTTCCGCATCCGCTCCGGCGAAGACGAACTGCTGCACCTCATGGATCTGGCGCACCATCACCTCCTGATGTTTGCCGATCCGTCGTGGACGATCGCCTTCGATCATCACCCCGCGCAGGCTGCAGAGACCCGCCAAAAATTCTGGGAGCAGGCTGCCCACGGCCGCACCCGCTGCTTTGGGTTCCACCTGCCCTGGCCGGGCATCGGCAAGATCGTAGCTGACGGATCTGGCTACCGCTGGTGGCCGGAAGCGTGGCAATGGACAACTTGATCCCCTCGGACTCTT
>CAKZMS010000222.1 GCA_937128785.1 uncultured Opitutaceae bacterium
GATCTCCCGCTCCTCGACGAACTTCTTGCGGTAAGGCTCACCCAATCGCGCCGTCACATTCCAATCAATGTCCCGCACGTCATCGCCGAATTCGTAACGCACCACCTGATCGAACTCCATGCCGCGACCGCGGAAGGCCGAACGGTATTCGCCACTCAGCACGGTTTCCACCGCATGGCGCACGCGCCACTCCAGCCGTCGCAGGAGTGCGAGGGCGGAAGTCGAAACGAGTTCGGAGGGATCCGTCGCCATGAGCCGGTGGCTGGGTCAGGTGGCTGGATTATTCCGCCGCCGGAAGGGGCGTCTTCTCCAGCAGTTCGGAAATGATCTGATCGCTCGTCTTGTCGGCGGCTTCGGCCTCGTAGGTGAGGCCGACGCGATGGCGCAAGACGTCGTGAGCGACATCTTGGATGAGGCTCGGGGCGACGAAGTCCTGCCCGCGTAACCACGCCAGTGCGCGGGAAGCTTGATACAGAGCCAGAGAAGCCCGCGGCGAAGCGCCAAAACTCAACAACCGGTAGCCTTTGGCATCCGGCACGGTGAGTGCCCGGGTGCCGCGCACCAGATCGAGAATGTAACCCTGCACGGCTTCGGAGACGTGCACGTCGTCGACGGCCTGGCGCAGTCCCAGCAGTTCTTCACCGGACGATGCCGCCTTGAGCTCCGGTGCCTTGGTGACCTGACCCCAACGGCTCATCATCTCGGCCTCCTCCGCTAGCTCGGGGTAGTCCACGATGAGTTTGAAGAGGAACCGGTCGACCTGGGCCTCGGGCAGGGGATAGGTGCCTTCCTGCTCCACCGGGTTCTGAGTCGCCATCACGAAGAACGGCTTGGGCAGCGGGTGCGTCTGGCCGCCGATGGTGACCTGGCGCTCCTGCATGGCCTCGAGCAAGGCGCTCTGCACCTTGGCCGGCGCACGGTTGATTTCGTCGGCCAGCACGAGGTTGGCGAAGATCGGTCCGCGGTGGGCGGAGAATTCGCCGGTCTTGGGCTGGAAGATCATGGTGCCGACCACGTCGCTGGGCAGCAGGTCGGGCGTGAACTGGATGCGCTCGAATTGAACGCCGAGGGCCGTGCCGAGGGATTTGACCAGCAGCGTTTTAGCCAGCCCGGGCATGCCTTCGAGCAGGACGTGCCCGTTGGCGAGCAAGGCGACGAGCAGCCGTTCGATCACCGCCTCTTGGCCGATCACGGCTTTGCCGATTTCGGAGCGGATGTTTTGAGACCAATTGGAACCGTTAGACATAGGAAAGAAAGTGCATTGAAGCGAATCAGTTCGTTTGACTCGCAAAAAGGGATCAAGTTCGCGCAGAAAAAGGATCACAAGGTGGATTTACCAACTCAAATCGAGCAACGGCTTAGCCGACTGGGTGTGCGGACTAACGACGTGCACGAACGGTTTGTGCTCGGACGGGGCCCCGGAGGGCAAAAAATCAACAAAACCTCATCGACAGTCTGGCTGCGTCACGGGGCTTCCGGGACCGAGGTGCGTTGCCAAAGTGGCCGCTCCCGCGAGGCCAACCGCCTGCAAGCCTGGGAATTACTGTGCGAAAAGCTCGAAAACGCGCGCTTGCGGGCCCGAACTCAAGCGCGACAGGAGCAGGAAAAGGCCCGTCGCCGTAATCGACCGAAGTCCAAGGGACAAAAACGCCGCATGGTCGCCGACAAACGCCACCGCAGCGGAATCAAAGCCAACCGAGGCCGGGTCCAGCCAGACTAACCACTTCCTCGAACCCCGCGCCCAAGCCGTTTGTCATCTAATAGATGACAAACGGCTTGGGGTGAGGGCGCGCTGATTGCAGGGCGTATCCGGTCGCGGGGTTTCCTACATCGCGAACTCGATGCCGCGCTCTTTGGCGGAGACCCATGCGAGGAGCCATAAGGTCCGTTCGCCATCCGGCATGGCAGACCTTTCCTTGAGGAATTTGTGGATTCGCTGTCGGGGAAGTCCCATTTGGCGGGCGAGTATCGCTTTGGCGCCGCGTTTGGTCGTGTGGCTGACGACCCGGGCTCGCAGTTCGTTCCAGAGCGGGGTGTCCACCGATGGTCGCAGACTGCAACCGGATCCGTCGGAGGGTTTGCGGGCCCGGCGGGCTCTTTCACGGCGGGCTTTTTGCACCGCGCTGGCGGCCTCGATAATCAGGGCCTCAAGGGCGTCGGCGATAGGCACAAGGACAGGGGAGATGTAGTCTTGGCTCATATGTTTGTCATCTAATAGATGACAAAATGGCTTGGCAATGGTAGGTGGGTTTAGGAGCCGTATTGGTAGATGCGTTGGAGGCGTTCGATGCCGGGTAGTTTTTGGACACGGGTGTGGTGCATGCCGAGTTTTCGAAGAAGTCGGATGGAGGCGTGGTTGCCGGAACTGGTGATGCCGTAAATGAGGTATAGACCGAGCTGTTGCCGGGAGTAGCTCATGACTGCCTGCGCGGTTTCCGTGCCATAACCCTGCCCGCAGTGTCGTTCCAGAAACCCAAACCCGATGTCCGGGGCATCAAGATAGGCACGTTGGACCAGGCCGTTGATCCCGATCGGCGTGTGATCGGTCTTTCGTTCGACCACCCAAAGCGTGAATCCCAGTGCTTCGTGTTGGGCCAGGAGTTTGTCGGTGATGTAGGCGGTGGCCGCCTCCAAGGTCCGAATTCCCCGATCGCCCGTATGGTGGACCAAGAGCGGCTCGTTCAGCAGCTCCAGGATGAAGGGGGCGTCTGCTTCGCTCGGGAGGCGCAGCAAGGTGCGTTCGGTTTCGATCAACGGATCCATCGGGTTGGGTCAAGCCGTCAGGCGGTCGGCGATTTTTTGGAGGGTCTGAAGATTGCGGGTGGTGCCGTTGGGGAGGTTGTGGGGATTGCGGCGGGCGTTTTTCCAGAGGGCGGACTCACTGATCTTGGTGGCACAGCGCCAGTAGAGTTCCCGACCGATCACTTTTAACCGATCGCCCTCACCGCTGAGTGCCTCCAACGCCTTGGCCTCCGCGGAGGGAACCTTTCGATCGAAGAACGTAATCTGCGTATTGGCATGCGGTTGGTCGGTGAACAGGTCGCCAAATGGATCGGCCGCGAGGACGGCGGTGATTTCGGCGGCGGAGCGGACCCGGGTGGGAACGTCGTAGCCGAGATTTTCCTGAAGATGATCTGCAATATCACTTTCGAGCCGCGGACCAGACTGACGAGATGTCGCAAAGATCACATTGCCCGAAGCGAGCAGGGTGGTCACCTCGGCAAATCCCATGGCCGTAAACAAATCCGCCAGGACGGGCATCTTCACTCGACGTTTTCCCAGATTGATCCCGCGGAGAAGTGCTACGTATTTCGGCATCAGGCGAGGAGAGTTCCTTGCTTCGCGGCCTGCAACCGCGGAACTCCTCAATCGAATGGAGGTCGCAGTATCCATGTTTCCTACCCGCCGGCTCCTGCTGTCTCTGCCGCTGCTCCTGTTGCTGGGGGTCGGGGGCTGCACGTCGACGGAGAGCACGGTAGGTGATCCTGCTCCGGCCACGGCCCGACTGGGCAGTTCGTCCGGGTCCAAAACCATGTTGGTGGAAGTCGTTTCGGATCCGGGTGATGGCATGGTGGTGCTCAATCGCCAGCCGGTGGGGTTGGCGCCGCAAATGATCGAACTGCCCGTCACCGATCAGGGTTTCATGGCCGATCCGATTACGATCGCGGTGCGGTTCGTGGCCCGAAATGTGGAGGAGGCTTCCA
>CAKZMS010000223.1 GCA_937128785.1 uncultured Opitutaceae bacterium
ACACGCCACCCGACACGTCCCTCCGTTGTCTTTGGGGATATGGCGATCTCGTACCCCGAGATCCGGGCCTGCTTCGGCGATTCACTGCGATACAGCTCGCGATATCGCCGGGGCGGCATCGGATCATAGCCGGGAATATAGAACACCCGACGTCTGCGCACTTGCCGCTGATTTTTGTGACTGCGCATGCCCTTACCTTCTGATGCGCAGGTTAACGCAGGCTTGAGGTCAAGGTAAGTGCGTCAGTTGATCACCCGAAGTTTGCCAGCGCCGGAAAAGTCTCCAGCAACCACCAGCTGAAGCGGGTGAAAAGCCCGGTTATCAGCATGATGCCCAAAAACAGCAACAGCCCGCCCATGACCCTTTCGATCGTGCCCATATACGGTTTGATCCGGTTCATCACGGTCATCGAGCGATTCAGGAACATGGCTGCCAACAAGAACGGAATACCCAAGCCCGCAGCGTAAACCCCCAGCAGAAACGTGCCACGCGCGACCGACGCTTCGTTCGCCGCCAGTGACAGGATCGCCCCCAGTTGTGGCCCAATGCACGGGGTCCAGCCGAATGCAAAAGCAAGGCCAAGGATATAGGCACCAAAGACCGAACCACCGGAATCGCCGGTTTCAATCCGTGCTTCGCGATCCAGAAAAGGAATCCGGAAGACATTCAGAAAGTGAAGGCCAAAGACGATGACGACGGCACCGGACAGCTTGGCGAACAGCACCTGATTTTGCAGCACAAACGCACCAAAGGCCGATGCGGTAAAGCCAAGCAGCAGAAAGACGGTCGACAGGCCCATGACAAAGAACAGGGCCGCCAAGGTCGCCTTGCGTCGCGCGCGGGCCTCATCCTGCATCTCATGGATGGTGACGCCACTCATATAGGCCAGATAGGGCGGCACGATGGGCAGCACGCAAGGCGACAGGAAACTGATCACGCCAGCTGTCAGGGCCACCAGCATGGCTGGCAAAAGGGATGCGTCGATGATGTCTATTCCAAACATGGCTTTGACTTAGTCCATTCATTCGGGGGCGTCACCTGCGGGATGGTCACATCCCTGTGGACAGGCTGAAACATCGCCACTACATCTCCGGCATGACCGATGATCCAAACACACTCGATGCGCGGGGATTGCTGTGCCCCCTGCCCGTTCTCAAGGCGCGCAAGCGCTTGAAATCGCTGGATGCGGGCGCGGAACTGACCGTGATCGCGGATGATCCGGCGGCAATTATCGATATTCCCCACTTCTGTCACGAATCCGGGCATGACCTTGTGTCGCAGGGCGACAGTGACGGCGTTCAGACTTATGTGATCCGCAAATCCGCCTGACGATTATCCGGCGCGGCCCTTTGGAATCAGAAACGGGCCCGAAGGCCCGTTCCGTTTTCTGGTTTAGCGTCCGATTGACCACCAGCCGCGCTTTTTCGGGGCTGGCGGCGTTTCCGGTTCTGGTGCGGCCTCTGCAACAGCGGGCTCGGGTTCAGGCGCGGGCGCGGGCGTGGCTTCGGGTTCCGCTGCCTTGGGGGCTTCGGCGACCGGTTCCGGCTCTGTCGTGACCGGTGTTTCGGCCACGGCTTCGGGCTGTGGTTCGGTCGTCTCCACCGCCACCGGAGTTTCCGTCGCTGCGGTTTCCTCAGGAGACGTTTCAGCCTCCGGGGCTGCTTGCACGGTCTCTGGGGTCGCTGCGGTCTCTTGCTCCTGCGCGGCGGGTGCCTGCTCTTGCGGTGCGGGTGCCTCGGCGTCCTGCATCTTGGCAGCGCTCCGCGACCGCGATCCCGAACGGGTCCGCGTCACCTTGGGCTTGGGCTTGTCGCCATCTGTCGCATCCTCGGCGGGCGTCGCGTCGGGCTCAGCGGTGGTGTCAGCGTCGGCGCTGGCCCCATCCTCGGCCTTGGCGGATTTGCTGCGCGAGGACGAACCGCGCGATCGTGACGACCGGCTGCGCGTCGATTTCGGCTTTTCACCCTCCGCAGGCGCGGCCTTGGTCTCATCGTCAGCTGTGTCCGTCGCCGCCGTGGTCGCCCGCCAACTCGATGCCTACAACCGGCAGGCCATCGACGAATTTGTCGCCTGTTTCGCCGAGGACGTGGAAATCGTCCGCGAAGGTTCACCCGACGCGCAGCGGGGCCGCGGGACCATGCGCAAAAACTACGCCGCGATGTTCGCCAAATTTCCTCAAAACAAGGCCACCGTCACGAAACGCATGGTGGTCGGCCAACACGCCGTCGACGAAGAACTCGTCGAAGGCCGCGACGGCCCACCCTTCCGCACCATCGCGGTATATACCATTACTGACGGCCTCATCTCTCACGTGCGTTTCCTGAGCGTGGAATATGCGTAGGGCGGCGCTTCGCGCCGAAGTAACAAGTTCCAAGTAGCAAGTATCAAGAAAATTGCTACAGGTGTTGACCCCGGTTCATCTGCCTCACCGTCGGACCGCGTCAACGCTTCACCGCGCCAAACGAGTAGAATCGTAGCTCGATGTATTTCCACGAGAGCATGCCGGTGAGCACGCTGAGGCCGGCCATCAGCCACCACATTTCGGTGGTGCCAAACATGTCTTCATGTCGAAAACCCGCGAGCACCAGGCAGTGCCACAGGTAGATCGAGTACGAGGCGATGCCAAACGCCCGGCAGAATCCAAACCCGTTGAGAAACCCTCGACGCAGCCAGGCGGGCCATCGTTGTGATCCACTGATGATTTGGCTGATCAGCCGATCAATTCCCGGCGCCCACCGAATCAAACACGCCCCGCCCACGGGAACCAGCAGCCACTGCAACATGAAGGTGTTCGCGTCGTAGTAGGCGACCGAATCGATCAACCAGATCATGATCGCAACCGTGACCAAGGTCTTCGCCACCACGCCAATCGAGGATTTCGACTCACGGGCCGGACGGATGCGATCAAGCAATGCCACCCCCACGCCCAGACCAAATCCCCAAAAACGCAGCAACGGCAGGTAAGAAATGTAGGGCACCCACGGGGGTTGATAGAGGCCGGTGTAGGCCGCAATGCGCCAACCCAGTCCCCACCCGAGAAGCAATACCGCCAAAACCCCGAGCCAAACTACGGGATTAGCCGAAAAACGCCGCACCACCAAGACGATCAAAAGAGCCGTCACATAAAACTGTTCCTCCAAGCTCAATGACCAGATACCGCCAAACCCAATCACCGTCGGCTCCACCCGCAGCCAATAAAAATTGTACCAGCCCAACACTGACGAAACCGACGCCCAGGTGAGTTGGCCTAAATCGACATCCAACATCCACAGGTTCAGGAACACCGCGCCCACCACGAATCCCACCATGGCCGGCATCAACCGCCGCACGCGACGGACGGCGAACTCCTTCACCCCCGCTCCGCCGTTTCGCTCCAACGACTTCGCCAGACTCTTCGCAATCAGGTAACCCGATAAGACGAAGAACAGTTCCATCGCCGCCTGCCCCAGCCCGACGGGCACCCACGAATTGAGGTGATACACCAGCACCATCGCACAAGCCGCCCCCCGCAGGAGATCGAGCAACCGCGAGCGTCGGTCATCCAACGCGATGGTTTCGAGCGTCGTCATGATTTCAGGGTTGTGACTGCACCGGCACCAAACCCTTCAGCGGATCCGGTTGCACCAGTCGCACCCGCCCGAGACAACGGCCTGCCGGCGTCTTGGGCCCATCGGCAATCAACAAGCGTCCCGGCCCGGCTCCCACCACTCCCAGCGAACAATCGAAGAGAAATCGTCCCGTCAGCCGGAAATTCTCGTCGGTCGTCAATAGCGTGCGCACGTCGCCGTAACACCCGAACCACCACTGTCCTTCATGCCACGCGACGGTCTGGATGCCCATCGAGGTCCACCCGCTGGCAATCACATGCCGTTCCACAAATTCAAATTCAGGGGTGTATTCGTAGACGTAGTTCTCAATCACGCCTGCCGGTAGACCTCCCACAACAAAAAATCGGCCATCCCTGAACGCCATACCACCCGCCCCGTGCACCACCTCCGGCACCGCGTGCCGCTGCAAGAGTTCAAGCGAATCCGCATCGAACACGTAGACCCACGAATCCTCCTGACCGGCAGGTTGATTGAACTCCCCCAAATTAACGGCCACGTAAATGCGGCCGTCGACATAGCATAAGTCACCCTGGTGATTGGGGGCGGCGACTTTGGTGATGATTTTACCGGCCGCGTCCGTTTTCACAATCTCCGTGGTGAACGACCAATACAAGTCGCCGCCACGGTCCCGCGCGATTCCCTGCAGGTGAAATTCGTAGTCCCCTTCACAAGTCACCCAATCCTGCGCCGCCATCGAACCTGCCACCAGCAATCCGGCTAGAATCATCGTGCGTCTCACGTGCATCGCCCGAAGCTGAGGGAAACTCGGGCTCGCCGCCAAGCCTTGGTTGGGCCGCAAAGTGGCGGAATGGGGGCAACGCGCTCTTCAGTCCCGCACCGTGCGGCGGAGTTTCGCCGGCGAGATCCCGTGAACCTTGCGAAAGACCCGGGAAAAATGCAGCGGATCGGAGAAGCCCATCCGTTGAGCGACATCCTGCACAAAATCACTGGTCCCCAACAGATCCTGAGCCGCGAGATGCATCTTTTGGCGCATGATGTATTGGTAGGGAGACACGCCTTGGAATCGACGAAACAGGCTGTAGAGCAAGGGACGATTCAACCCCGTTTCCTCCACCAATCGATCAAGCGAGGGATAACCCGTCGGGTCGGCGTCGATGGCAGCTTTGGCCGTGAGGAAGCGCTGGCGGGATTGATCGTGGGCCGAGCCCGTCTTCTGTTGGGCCTGCTGCAGCTTGAGCTGCAGTCGTTGCAACAAATTCAAACAAACGGCCCCGGCATTGGGCAGGTTTTCCCGACCCTCTCGTATCAGCAGATCAAATACCTCCTGAATCTCAGCGTGTCCCGCGAACGAGCGGCCGCGACACCACACGTCAACCGGTTGAGTCACCGCCCCCCGGGCCGAAGAACCGCTCAAGGCCACAAAGTATTTGGTCATGGGTTCGCCGGTGGTGCGCAGCCATAGCGGGCGCTCGGGATCATAGGCATAAACCGTCCCCGGCCGCAGGGTTTCCAACGGGCCATCGCCGACTCTCATCTCTCCTTCGCCCGCGGCCACGTATTCCAAGGTCACCCACGGATAGGACTGCCGCTGCACCAGATAGTCCCGCGGGCAATACTCCCGGCCTCCCAAAGCCACCCCCAGCGGCCCATCCCGGCGTCCCGTCAATTCGAGGAAGAAATAGTCTCCGTGGGTCTGCTCTGAGATGAACGGTTTTCCGCGATCGGGTAGGTTCTGATTCATCGCTTACTTTTATCCATGTTTAATCGAACAATATCCATGCCTGAATTCGCCTATTTTAAGTATGATGCATCTCCCCCTGAGTGCTTTGCTTAAGAAGCCCCAATGAACCCTTAGTTTATCCATGAAAAGGAAATCAACCTCCCGTAAGATCATCCTCGTCGCCAATGGCGATCTCCGCCTCTCCGCCAACCAAGCCACCTGGCCTGCTCAGGCCGCCATGGAGGCGAAACTGACCCAGGTATTCGCCGATCTGGGCTACGAGCTGGAACGAGCGCACGCTTACAAGGCAGACAAAAAACACGGATTCATCGCGTCGCAAAAGGAGGGCATGGAGGTGTTCGCCGAGATTGACCCGGACACGCCCATCGTGGTCGCGGAAAGTGTTTGGCAATACTCGCACCACATCCTGCACGGGCTGATTTCCCACCGCGCGCCGATCATGACCATCGCCAATTGGTCGGGCACGTTCCCCGGCCTGGTTGGGATGCTCAATCTCAACGGCTCGCTGATCAAGGCGGGCGTGCGGTTCTCCACCCTGTGGTCAGTCGACTTCACGGACGACTTCTTCCTCCAGGGGCTCGATCGCTGGCTGCAGGCCGGCCTGCTGACCCACTCCCAGAAACACGTCCGCCCTATCGAGGACACCAAGATCCCGCTCAAAGCCACGCGCACCGCCCGCCAACTCGCGACCGAGCTCCAGCGCAAGAAGGCCATCATGGGCGTGTTCGACGAAGGCTGCATGGGTATGTTCAACGCGATCATCCCCGACCATCTGCTCTTCAGCACCGGGGTCTACAAGGAGCGTCTCTCCCAATCCGCCCTCTACTACGAAGCCACGCAGGTGAAGCTCAAGGAAGCCCGCGAGGTCTACAACTGGCTCATCAAAAAGGGCATGACCTTCCACTTCGGGACCAACGAAAAAACCGAACTCACCAAGGATCAGGTGCTTTGGCAGTGCCGCATGTATATTGCCGCCGCCCGTATCGCCGAGGAGTTCGGCTGCGATGCCATTGGCATCCAATATCAGCAGGGCCTCAAGGATCTGCTGCCCGCTTCCGACCTCGTCGAAGGGCTGCTCAACAACTCCCAGCGGCCTCCGGTCAAAAACCAAGCCGGCAAGGTCATCCGACCCGGACAACCTATCTTGCATTTCAACGAAGTGGACGAATGCGCCGGTCTTGATGGCCTCATGACCCAACGGGTGCACCAAGCTCTCGGCCAACCCGTCGAGAACACCCTGCACGATCTCCGTTGGGGAGACATCGACCCGACCGGCACGGTCGACGACTACGTGTGGGTGTTTCTGATTTCCGGAGCCGCGCCTCCCGCCCATCACATTGGTGGCTACAAGGGCACCGATTCGCACCGGCAACCGCCCATGTATTTCCGCCTCGGGGGCGGCACGGTTCGCGGAATTGCCAAACCCGGCGAGATCGTGTGGAGCCGGGTGTTCGTCGCCGACGGCAAACTCAAGATGGACCTCGGTCGCGCCAAGGTCGTGCGCCTGCCCCGGAAGGAAACCGAACGCCGCTGGCAGGAAACCTCCCCCGAATGGCCTATCATGCACGCGGTCACCTATGGCGTTACCCGGGATGAAATGATGGGACGCCATGCGGCCAATCATATCCAAGTGGCCTACGCCAAAACCGCGAAAGACGCTGATCTCTCTGTCTACACCAAGGCCGCCCTCGCCCGCGAGCTCGGCCTTGAAGTCAGTCTTTGCGGCACCAAGGCCGACGGATCCCCCTTCTAACCCAAACCATGTAACCCTCCACTCCCCCATGCCGTGAACTCACGCGCCCT
>CAKZMS010000224.1 GCA_937128785.1 uncultured Opitutaceae bacterium
TCGCCTTTTCGCGACCTTGTTGAATCCACACCGCTCGGGCCTTGAGCGGGGCAATGATTTCTAGTGCTGCGCGGTTGCGATACGGTCCATAGCCCGCGAGCTGCACCCCGAGGCGGGGCGTGATATCGCTGCGTCCGAATCCGACCTTCATCCTGGCAGCCCGTCAGGATGCATCGGTTGGCGCAAGATCGCGCAGCTCGGCGATGTTGGCCTCTACCTTCAGAATGATCTCCGCCATACGCTCGATCATGGCCACTTGGTCGTCGACGTAGTCGAAACGCATCTCGATCGAATTCGCCACCCGATGGCGGCAATTCGGCAACGCCATGTTCCGGTAGTCCACCCCGGCGTTTTCGAGTGTCGATAGCCAGGATGCCTTCGGGCCGGCGTAGGTCTGCCAATGCAGCCGCGGCCAATCCGGAATGGGCGACGGCACATAACCGAACGACAGCAGACCTTCGGCATTGAGTGCTTTCATAAACACATCCCGCGAGACCCCGGCGGCGGCAGCATCGAAGTTCATCGTCATCAGATGATACACCGGCATCACTCCGTCGGCGTAATCAGGCATGCGCAGGAATTTCGCCTCCGCCAGTTTCCCGCGCAGCAAATCGGCATGCCGCCGCCGTTCGGCGATCCAGCCTTCGATCCGGCCGAACTGCTCGGTCAGCAACACCGCATTCAGCGGCGTCACCCGATAGGTATACACCAGCGAATCCGCCCACGGTTTGAGGTCCTCCGGAAAATCCGTCTCCGGCGAGCGCCCCATGTGCTGCCCGATCATCGCCGCTTTCCAGAACACATCTTTACTCGGCGTTACCAGATAACCCGCCTCCGTCGTCGGCAGCACCTTGCCTCCCATGCAGGAAAACCCCGCCGCATCGCCAACCTCGCCCACGCGCACACCGTCGATGCGTGCGCCATGCGCTTGGCTACCATCCTCAATCAAAGAAATACCGTGCTTATCGGCGATCTCACGCAGCCTTCGGAGATTAGCCGGCTGACCAAAAATGTGCACCGCGAGGATCGCTCTGGTGCGCGGAGTGATCGCCGCTTCGATCAACTCCGGGTTGATTAGTCCCGTGTCTGGTTCGATGTCCACAAACACCGGTATCGCATTCTGATGGAGAATACACGACGTCGACGCGCCCCACGTGTAGGGTGTGGTGATGACCTCATCGCCTCCGCAAATCTCCAATCCCGCCAACGCCCCCTGCAGCGCCGCGTGCCCCGAGCTGCAGGCCAACACCTCTCGCCCCCCGTGATAGCGGGAGATCGTTTCCTCGGCCTCGGTGATTTCCGGTGAGTGAAAACGGCCGAGGCCGATCGCCTTGCCTTCCCGCAACACGTCGCTGACGCGTTCGATGGCAGTTTCGGAAAACAAGGGGAACTTAGAATACTCCACCTTACCAACCGGATTACCTCCCCCCAAAGCGAGTCGCGAGGGGGCACTCGTCACATTCGCACTCTTCATGATACCCATGCAACGCGCGCCAACCCACCGCAAGCGAGCATCGAGTGAATGAAAGATTCCTGAAAATTTATTACGGTTTCGCCGCCGACCCATATGCCATCCAAGGTCTCACCTGCTTTCAACCCCCTTGCCCCTATGTTGATCCGTTTCCTGCTTCTCCTCGCTTTGGCCGGCCTGCCCTCCCTCTTGCCAGCGTCCCCACCACTGTTCCCGGGCCCGGCAACAAGCTGGCACGGTTTCGATCGATTCGATTTTGAAGTGGCCGGACGGGACGCTTGGGTAATCGCTC
>CAKZMS010000225.1 GCA_937128785.1 uncultured Opitutaceae bacterium
CAGATCACGGGCACTTGATAGCGCCGGCAGAGCAAAATGACCTCGGGTCGCAGGGCCGGGGTGCTGATGAAACGGGCTCCGGCGATAATACCCCGGCGGGCGGTTTCGGTATCTACCACCGTGCTTATACCGAACTGAAAATCGGGAAAATCGGGAGCGACTTCGGCCAGGAAGTCCGGAATCGCCGGGCAAATCATGGGAATCTCCCAATTGCTGATCCCGCCTTCGGATAGGGCCTCGGTCAGCTTTCGAATGTCGGCGGCGGTGTCCGCCCTGATCAAAGCAATGAGCCGATCGGCAGTAAGTTGGCTGATGACGTCGGATTTACTCATGCACTTTCAACGATGTGGCAGCCTCCACCATGAGCAAGGCGGCTTTCCCCTCAAAATAAGGGACAGGTTAAAATATATTGACCTGAGAGTTGGGATTGCTTGGGATGGAGCCCGATGAGACGGGCTCGGATCAAGATTGATGCGCGGGAGGGGGAGGCGGTGTATCACGTGATGACCCGCACAGTGAATGGAGAGCGGTTGCTCGATGATACCGCGAAGGAGATATTGCGGAAACAGCTGTGGCAGATCGCCGACTATTGCGGGGTGCAGGTCATCACCTATGCCATTCTTTCCAACCACTTCCATGTCCTCCTTCGGGTGCCGCGGAAAACCCACATCCCCGATGCTGAACTCTTGCGTCGCTACACGGTGCTATATCCGAAACCCACCCGCTACCAGACCGCCAAGTTGGAGGTCATCAAGGGGCAACTAGCCCAAGGCGGTCCAGAAGCGCTGGCCTTCACCCAAAAGCAACTCGCTCTCATGGGAGACGTGTCCGCTTTCATGAAACTTTTGAAACAGCGTTTCTCAGTCTGGTTTAACCGTACGCACCAACGCTACGGCACCCTGTGGGCCGAGCGGTTCAAAAGTGTCTTGGTGGAGGGTAAAGCCGGGGTCATTCGAACGATGGCGGCCTATATTGATCTCAACGCCGTGCGTGCAGGATTGGTGAAGGATCCCAAGGATTACCGGTTTTGTGGTTATGGCGAAGCCGTAGCTGGCAATAAAGCAGCTTGCGAAGGACTTGCCCGCGTGGTCGAAACCGTTTCCCCGCGCAGGGACAGAGTCCAATCCTGCTACCGGCAAACCTTGTTCGGCAAGGGAGGGGCACCCAAGGAAAACG
Organism: uncultured Opitutaceae bacterium; assembly: GCA_937128785.1. Classification (GTDB taxonomy): domain Bacteria; phylum Verrucomicrobiota; class Verrucomicrobiia; order Opitutales; family Opitutaceae; genus Actomonas. Next base: position 1,177 of record CAKZMS010000225.1, read on the forward strand.
CCCTCCGTATATCTCCCGAGCAGGTCAAAAAAGTCATGGAATCTCAAGGGCATCTGCCCCTGGCGGATGTGCTGCGGTGCCGGGTGCGGTATTTTTCCGATGGTGCGGTGCTGGGCAGTCAGGCCTTCGTGCAGGAATACCTACAGGTCTATAAACACCAGACCGGACGACGATCTCGGAAGGTTCCGCGGCCTTTGCCATCGGTAACAGAATGGGGAGAGCTGACCACGCTACGCGGTCTGAGGAACCAGGCTTTTGGCTAAGGGGGTCTTGAGTGAGCGAAACCTCATCTGACCCTCGCTTTCCTCGCCAACTAATATGGTGCGCAAGACTGGACTGGTGGACCTGTCGGTCCAGTCCGGTGGACTCAATCCTATCGGATTGCCCCATCTCCGTCCCGCAGGGCGGGACTGCGTCAAACCATCAGAGCTGGTTCTCGTCCCGTCAGATCATCGTCCGGGATATTGATTGAGTGAGATTCTCACTCGTTCGCTTTCCTCGCCAACTAATATGGTGCCCAAGACTGGACTCGAACCAGCACGCCTTGCGGCACGGGCTTCTGAGACCCGCGTGTCTACCAATTCCACCACCTGGGCAGTTGGGAGGAAGGAGGAACACACGGAGCCCGTCCGCAGTTGGCAAGCCCTGATTTTCGTTACCGCGGCTGTTGTCGGCCCCAGCTCCCAAATCTATTGCACGAAGTGCGCGAGGTCGGCGCGGGCTTCTTGCATGTCGGCCAGGATGCGCTGGGCGTGGGTGTGCAGCTGGCGCCCGGGGGGGGTGAGACGGATTTTGCGTCCCCTTCGGTCCACCAAGCGCACCTGCAGTTCATCTTCCAACGATTTGATGGAGTGGCTGACTGCTGATTGCGTGACGTGTAACTCCTCGGCGGCGAGCGTGAAGCTCTCGGTGCGGACCACGGTCACGAAGGCGAGCAGTTTACGGCTGTCCAGAATCGGCATGCTCCTGCCGTAAGCAGCTCTCAAGCCAGTGACGCCACTGGCATTAAAATTCTTTCGAGATGAGCAATAATTTCATTCATCTCCTGCCTCGCCTGGGCAGATTTGCGCCCGATATCAGGCGTAGCGCTCTTCTTTGAAGGGGTCGGCACTGTTCGAGTAGCCCCGAACTTCCCAAAAACCGAGTTTGTCCTCGGCCAGAAAATCGATCTCTTTCACGAACTTGGCGCCTTTCCAGGCGTAGAGCTTGGGGATGATCACCCGCGCCGGTCCCCCATGGTCGCGGCTGACCGGCTCCCCGTCGAAGCGGGTCGCGATCAATACATCGTCATCCAGGCACTGTTCCAGGGGCACATTGGTGGTGTAGCCATCGTAACTGGTGAAGTAGACGAACTTTGCGGCATCGGTGGGCTGTACCCGCTCATAGAGCTCGGTGAAGGCCACGCCGCCCCAGCGGCAGTCAAATTTGCTCCAGGTGGTCACACAGTGAAAATCGCTGACATCTTCGACCTGGGGCAGGGCGTTGAAGCCCTGCCAGTCCAGTTTGAGCGGATTCGCCACCTCACCACCAATGGACAACGTCCACTCGGGCAGGGGAATCTCCGGTTTGATGCCGAGGTCGAGGACGGGAAATCCCGTGGTCAATTTCTGCCC
>CAKZMS010000226.1 GCA_937128785.1 uncultured Opitutaceae bacterium
TTGGCATGTGGGATGGGCCCGGGGCGAAGTGGGCGCGCCGGTACGAGGGTTTGGATGGACGCCTGGGCACGCCGGAGCTGAGCGACGGCAAGCTGCTGACGTCCGGTCCACACTTCCGAGAATACCGCCAAAAGGCCCGCTGGCAAAACTCCGAGTTGCTCATCCACTACCGTCAGTGGCGGCACCGCCCCGGCATCGAGATCGCCGTGCGGGTCAACTGGCAGGAGAAAAATCAAATCCTGCGGCTCGAAGTGCCGACCGCGCTCACCGACGCCGTCAGCACCATCCCCGGTCCGGGCGGCCCGGCCGTGCGCCCCACCGATACCGGCGAACAACCGGGCGGAGAGTGGGTGGCGATGACCGGTCAATTCCGCGGGCGTGACCACACGTGCATGGTGGTGAGCGACGGCGGGCTCAGCTACGCCACCGTTGGCGGCACGCTGCAAGTCATCCTCACCCGCTCCGCCTACTACGCCCACCACCGGCCCAATTCGCCGCAGGACCCCGCCGCCAATCCGCACCTCGACCAAGGCTGGCAGGAAGCCCGTTTTTGGCTCCACGCCGGACCAGGCACACCGGCCCAACTCGGCGCGCATCGTTTTGCCGCCGAAGCCCTGCATCCGGCCGAATACGTGCAGGACAGCGCCCATCCTGGCACCCTGCCGCGCAGCGCGTCGTTGCTGCAGGTCAGCTCCCCCCACGTGCAATTGCTCGCGACCAAACTCAACGAGGACGGCACCGCGTGGATCGTGCGTCTCCAGGAGACTCGCGGCCGGCGCACCCGCTGCACCCTCAAGTCCGCTTGGGGCCGGCTCGCTCCGCGCGAATGGACAGTCACGCTCGATGCCCACGCCATCGCCACCTTCCGCCTGCCCCGGCGCGGCAAGACCGCCGCCGTCGCCCTCGATTTGCTCGAACGCCCCCTTTCATGAAACGACCAAACATTCTTTTCATCACTTCCGATCAACACCGTTGGGACCACCTGGGCTGCCAGGGCGCCGGTGGTTTTCGCACCCCGAATCTCGATCGACTGGCCCGGGAAGGCACCCATTTCAACCGCGCCTACACCCCGTCACCGCTGTGCGTGCCGTGCCGGATGTCGATGCTGACCGGACAGTATCCATCCTCCCACTACGCCTACTCCATCGGCGTGAGCGTCGACCCCTTCCCCACCCGCACGCTGCCGACCTTCCTGCGTTCGGCCGGCTACCACAGCAAGTTGATCGGCAAGTCCCACTTTGTCAGCCGCATCGAGGAGGCCCAGCACATGGCGGGCGATCAGGAACCGACCCCGGAATTGTGCCGCCACGGGCGGGGACCCTACGCGGGGTGCGACGAAATCGCCGGCAGCACCGGCCACAAGATGCACGTGGAACCCGACATGCACTACCGCGTGTTCCTCGAGGATGCCGGCGTGGACTACAAACCGTGGTTCTCCCCGTGGCGCCAGGACTACGATCACCACTGGGCCGGGCCATGGGAAATCCCCGAGGAATATCACGACACCCATTGGGTGGGCAGGGAGACCGAGGCCTACATCGCCGCGTACGCGGAGGACGAAAACCCGTGGTTCTGCTGGGCCAGTTTCCAGGATCCGCACGAGCCGTTCGTGTGCCCCGAGCCATGGTATTCGTCGGTCGATCGCGACGCGCTGGAGCTGTTCGAGGACCACCGTCCGGGCGAATTCGACGACCGGCCGGAAATCTACAAGCGCATGCTTGACCGCTCCTTCCAGGACTACAACGAAGGCATGGGGGTGCCGTGTTCGTATGGCAGCGCCGGCCGGGCCGGGCGCGAACTGGATTCACTCCAAGCGACGGCGGGCATGGTGGCCTTCATGGACGACCGCATCGGCCGCATGCTCAAGAAACTCGAGGAGACCGGACAGCTGGAAAACACGGTGATCGTTTACACCTCCGACCATGGCGAACTTCACGGCCATCACGGCCTCTGGGGCAAAGGCCTGGCCGCCTACGATGACAGCCAACGCGTGCCGTTGATCGTGGCGGCTCCGGGACAGTTGCCGGCGCAAGGCAGCACCCAGGCGCTCACCAGTTTGATCGATCTCCCGCATACCTTCCTGCGCATGGCGGGGGTCGACATCCCGCAAGGGGTGCAGGGCACCGACCTGTCGCCCATCCTCCAAGGCGAGGCCGAGACCGTGCAGGATGCCATCGTGGTGGAAAGCCGCCCCACCCGCGGCACGCTCTACCAACACACCCTGGTGACCGACCGCTATAAACTGGCGGTCTACCGCGACTGGGAACTGGGCGAACTCTACGACATGCAGGAGGACCCCGACCAGTATCGGAATCTCTGGAACGATCCGGCTCATCGCGATACCCGCGAGAAACTCCTCCTGCAGCTCCTCCAAACCAACATGCGCCGCGAAGGCGCGGTCCATCCCCGCATCAACTTCGGTTGAGCGTGTTTCGGAGATATCTGCTGCCTCAAAGGGTAGGGACGGACCGCTGGGCCGTCCGCCGTTGCCTCTCAGCTCGATGCGGCCGCGGTTTGCCACTCCACCGCCGCGGACGGCCAAGCGGTCCGTCCCTACCTTGCGGCTGACCCAGCTGCCGGGGTGCCCGGGTGCATCCCACCCAACCCTCCCATGCGATCACCCCCGGTAAAGGCGGCCGCACTCCTTCGCCCAAGCAAAGGTATTTCCACAACACCACCTGGGGCGCCGGGGAATGTGCCCTTTCCCTACTCCACCGGCGTAATCGAAGTCTCGATCGTAACGTCGTCGCGCCGGGTTTCGAGGTAGAAGGCCATGCGCCGCCGGGGCACCGGCGAGTCCGGCACGGAACCCACCGCCACGGTAAAGGCCCCGGGAACCCGAAACCGGATCTGCAACCGCTGCCCATCCCCACCTTCCGCCATAAACACGGCCTCGTTTTCAAATCGGCCCCGCACCACCTCCTGCCAGTAGCCAAACGCCGGAGGCCGCTCAGCCGCGAAGTCCGGCGCCGCGGTCATCGTATCTGCAGTTTCGATACGCGCCTGCAGATGCAGGGTCAGCCCCATCGACCGCGGCGTGCCGTCCGTGGAACTCAACCACACGTGATCCCACAACGCGGCGTCCTTGATGCGCAGGGACCGACGCGCGGAAACCCCGTTTTGATACTGGGGCTGGCTCGCGGCCAGATGTTGGCCCGGCGCATCAAAGACCACATTTTCGCCGCGCTGGGGCAGCAATAGAGGCTCCACCCCTTCCGCCGGCCGGGCCGAGCCTAGCCCGTCCACCAACGGCACGTTGTGCGCCGGTCCGCGGGTGAACCACTCCGCGTGCAACGGCGACCCGTAGCCCACGGTATGCGGGTCGAGGGTGATCGGCGTGTCGCCCAAGTAGGCTTCAAAATTAAGCAAGTCCGCCTGCGCATGGGAGGCCGTCAATTGGCCGTAGTGAAAAAACACCTGCCACCCTTCGGCCCGCAACTGAGCGAACCGGGTGGACTCACCATGTCGGGAAGTCACCGCGGGCATTGACGGCGACTCCGCCGGCACGTCACCAATGCGCGCGGGTGGCTCCAGCAACGTGGACCACGTGCGGGCCTGACTCGCCTCGGCCAGACTCAGAGGTGAAGGCAGCAGACGGTAGGCGCGGCGCAGCACTTGGCGCAACGGGGCTTCCCTGAGTCGCAGCGCCGCATTGTCCGCCGGATTGGGCAGGCGATCATCCGGAAAGCGCCACGCATTCGGTGCGACCAGCATTTCGCGCACGATCAAAAGTTCGCGTTCCAATTCCGTTCCCCGGCCCGCCCTCGCCGCCGCCTCCAGCACCGGTAACATTCCCGCCAACGCAAATTCGTGGTAACCGATGGACTGCTCAAAC
>CAKZMS010000227.1 GCA_937128785.1 uncultured Opitutaceae bacterium
CCGCCAACGCCTCCGCCAACTCACGACCGGTGGGATCCAATGCCCCCAATTTATGAATACGATCGGCGTGTTCGCTCGCCGCCATCCGCTGTTCCAACTGCTCCACGTAGGCCGCCGCGGTTTCCGGACCGGCCAGCAACAGATGCAATTTCGGGTCATCCTTCGCCAGTCGATCAAAAGCTTCGACCAGCGTCAGTTGGTCCTTCTGCGGGTCGAGTCGGCTGATGCAGGACAGGACGGTCGCATCCGCCGGCAGACCTCGGGCCGCCCGGAAACCCGCGCCGTCGCCGCCCGTAAATCGAGCCGGGTCCACCCCGTTGCCCAGATGGTGGATACGATCATGCCCCAATTGTTCGCGGGCTTTTTCTGCTTCACTGCGACCGACGCAGATCACGGCATCGGCTTCGTGCAGAATCTGCCGGGAGCGCAACAAGGCCCCAAAGGCCCGACCCCATTCAAACTTGCCCGACTGCGCTTCGGTCAACTGCGCAAGCTCGGCCTTCGGCACATCAAACACTCCGCCATGCAGGGTCACCACAAAGGGCTTTTTCTGCATCCGCGCGGCGGTGAACACTTCGCCCCCCAACCGCTTGAGCGCATGCGCGTGAAACAACCGCACCTCCGGTCGGCGCCATAGGGATTTGAAGAGTGAAAAAGACAGCAGGTTGCCGCCCTTCTTATCCATCGCGGCCTTTTGTTGGGCATTGAGACCGAAGAACGGGTAGCAATACGGGTAACGAAAGATCTCCAACTCCTGCCAGTGCTCGTGCCGCGTATCACTCAGGGCGAGCGAGGTATGAATCTCGGGCTGCCACCCCGCGCGCCGCTGTTCCCGTAAGAGTTCAGCGATGACGGTTTCGGTGCCACCCCACTCGTGGGCCACGAAGCGACGCGGCACATGGATGATACGTTGATGGGATGGTGACTGACTCATCCGGCGTAGCGATCGAGCCGCTCATAGAGCAGGGGCAGTAGTTGTTTCTTACGCGAGACCATACCCGGGCAAAGTCGGCCGCGCTCATCTTGTTCCCCACCGGAGAGATGGACCGCCCGGTCTGCGTCGGAATCCACCACCAACAGGCGGCTGTCTCCCCGCACCACATCGGTCACAATCAAGGTGGCACTGTCCCACCCCGACTGCCGCCGCAGTTGTTCGAGCGCGGCAGACAGCTCCCGGGCCCGCTTAACCGTGAGAATCCCGAGGTCGACGGTTTCCAACTGCGCCACCCCGAACCCGACCTCTCCCCGGGTAAAGGCCTTCACATCTTTTTGTACCAGCTGGTCCGACTCACCGTCCGCCAACTCGTCATTCTGCGCCAACAACTCCCGGCCGAATGCCTTGAGTTTCACCCCGGCCAACTTGGCGAGTTTGGGGGCAAGCTTGCGATCGATTTCCGTGGTGGTGGGAGACGTTAGCAACAACGTGTCAGAGATCAGGGCACCCAAAAGCAGTTTCGCTTCATCAGCGGTCGGAGTCAGCCCTGCTTCCTCAAACTGCAGGGCCACGATCGTCGCACTGCTGCCCACTGGCCGGCAGTCCACCCGCGCGGGCATGAGCGTTTCGATTCCGCCCACCCGATGGTGATCAACGATTTCCTCGATCCTCGCCGCATCCACTCCTTTGACCGTTTGGGTTCGTTCGAAGTGGTCGACCAGAATCAGGAAACGTTTCTCGGGGGCCAAAGCCTGATGATGCGAGAGCACCCCGACGAGTCGATCGTCGGCATCCACCACCGGCAGGGCGTGCAACGACTGCTGCAGAGACGGCAAGGCCCGATCGAGCCGCTGATCGGCGGTCAGGCGCACCCCGTCTCCGCTCATGATGGTCCGTAACGGAATCGCCAAGGACAGGCTGGAGAGCAGCGCCAACAGCGAGCCCGAATAATAATACACCGGCAGGTTCCGCGAGGCTTTGGTCGCGAGTTTAGCGTCCTCGCGAGATGCATCCGCCAAAATGATCGCCTGGGCCCCCGCGCGCTCCGCCTCCCGCACCACCTTGGTGGAGGCCACGGCCATGACCACATCCCCCCGGTCGATGCTGAGCTGCCCCCCTCCCGCGACGCGGAAGCTCCCCGGCATGACCGCCGCAGGCCCCGTCTTGGCGGACTTCAAGGTGCGCAACTCGAAGGTAGCGATCACGTCTTCCAAGGACAGAAGATGTCCGAGGTAATCCTCCACGTTGAAGTTGAAAAAATACTCGTTCTGGGGGAGCCGCGGACTCACCACTCCCAGCAGTCGGCCATCCTGGTCTGCCACCGGCACCATGCTGATCCGCTTTTGCTGCAGAATCTCCATCGCGTCGCCCAATCGGGCCTCCGGCGGGAGGCTGAATATCTCGGCGCTCATCGCTTCCCCGACGGTCCAGCGAATGTCCCCCCGAATTTCCGGCAATTTGATCCGCGTCTGCTTGAACAACCAGCGGGTCTGCCGGTTCGCCTCACCCAGCAGAATAGGCAGGTAGCGACGGCGGCGATCCTGCCGGCGACGGAGTCGGGCCAATACCGTGGCGGCCACGGCGGCATCGGTGTCCGGCCGCTGGTGTCCGGCCACAAAAACTAGGTCTCGTTTTCTCACAGAATCGGATTGGGCTAATGAAAACTGATGCTAAGGATATTTGGTGGCAACTGTCGCGCCCTTAAATCCACTTCTGCAAATGCCTGACCCCATCTCCATCGTGATGCGTTCGTTTAATGACGGACCCCTGATCGAAAACACCCTGAAGATGGTGCATGCTCAGGAGGGTGTTGGCGAGGTGCAGCTGGTCCACATCGATTCGGGATCGAAGGACCAGACGGTGCCCGTCATCCAGTCCTTTAACCCGCACAAGTTCTTCCAGATCCAACCGGCCGAGTATGTGCCCGGGGTGGTGCTGAATCGGGGCATGCGGGAGTCGACCGGTGATTGGGTGGTTTTTTTGAATTCCGATGCCGAGCCCGCCAACGTCCATTGGCTGGCGGAACTCTTGCAGGTGGCGCGCAGCGACGAGAAACTCGGCACCGTATTCAGTCGTCAAATACCACGCCCAGACTGCCAGGCGGTCTACGCCCATGACTACGACCGCTGCTTCGGCCCGCACCGGGAATCCACCCAGTGGGACCACTTTTTCAGCATGGTGAGTTGCGCGGTTTATCGGCCGGCGTGGGAGGCGCAGCCGTTCCGCGAGGATCTCCAATACGCCGAAGACGATGAATGGTCCCGCCGGTTGAAGGATCACGATTGGCGGGTCGGCTTCGCCGAGCGCTCCATCGCCATCCACTCGCACAACTACACTTTCAAGCAGGCCTACAAACGATCCTATGGTGATACGTTTGCCGTCGCCGCCCACAGCGACACCCCGCCGCACCACTACAACTATTTCTACACGGTGGGCCGGGGCACGCTGGCCGATGCCGTCAAGGACTGGCGCTGGTGTGCCCGGGAAGGTCGACGACGCGAGTGGTTCCACGCCATCGGTGTACGATTCTCGCAACGACTCGGTAAACGCGATGGCTACCACGCCGGATGGAAGCACTACGAAAGGGACTCATCATGAAAATTCTCGTCGTCTCCAATCTCTACCCGCCGCACGCCATCGGCGGCTACGAGGAACGTTGTCGCCAGATCACCGAAGGATTGGCGGCCCGGGGGCATGAGATGCGGGTGCTGACCTCCCATCACGGCCTACCCGCCCCCGACGTGGACGATCAGGGCATCCATCGCCAACTGCGGGTGCACGGCTTTTTCGGCCACCCCTGGCTGGGCATGCGCGATCTCTACGGACTGGAAAAACACAACCACGCCGCCCTGCGCGCCCAGATCGCAGAGTTCAAACCAGACCTCGTGCACGTCTGGAATTTGGGGGGCATCAGTAAGTCGCTCATCCTCACCCTGCGCGACATCGGCCTACCCACCGTCTACGACATTTCCGACCACTGGATCGCCCGCAGCATGCGCGCCGATGTGTGGCTGCGGTGGTGGAATGGACTGACCCAGTCGGGTCTCGCCACCTTCACCAGCAAGGTCCTGCGACTGCTCGGCGCAAAATCCTGGCTGCGGACCAAGGCACCCTTCGCCGCCTGGGATGAGATTCAATTTCCCCGCATCTACTTCTGCAGCGACCGCCTGAAACAAATCACCCGCGAGTCCGGGTGGCCGGTGGATCACGGGGCCGTCATCCATTGCGGAGTCAAAACCGCCACCTTCGCCGATCGTGCGCCGTCCGATCGCTTCACCAAATTGCTCTACGTCGGCCGGCTCCATGAGGACAAGGATCCGCTGACCGCCATCCAGGCCCTCGGCCGCCTCGCCGCCAACGGCAACCAGGACCTCGTGCTCGATCTCTACGGCCGGGGCGAGGATGACTATGTGGAGATGCTCAAGGCCACGGCTACCGAGCTCGGCATTGCCGATCGCGTGCAGTTCAAGTCCACCGACGCCGCCGGCATGCGCACCGTCTATTCCGAATACGACGCGCTGTTGTTCACCTCGGCCTGGGAGGAGCCTTTCGCCCTCACGCCCCTCGAAGCCATGTCCGCCCAGTTACCCGTCATCAGCACCCTGCTGGGCGGGTCGGCGGAACTCGTCCGCGATGGCGAGAACGCCCTGCAGTTTGAGGCCCGTGACGATGCCGGGCTGGCCGCGGCGATCGAGCGGATGGCGGCCGACCCGGAACTGCGGCGCAACCTGATCGACACGGCCGGCCAGGAAGTGGTCGAACGCTACGACCTCGAGGTGATCGTCAGCCAAATCGAAGACTACCTGTCCGCGACCATTTCAGCGCATGGCCAATCGTGAGTGGCAGCGCCATTTCTGGCGCAACACCGGCACCAACTACCTGCGCACGATCTTGCGTCTGGGTTCGGGCCTGATTCTGTTCCGGCTGACGTTTCAATACCTGTCCACGGAAGCGTTCGGTTTCTATTCCCTCCTGTGGTCGCTTTTTGGATACACAATCCTGCTGGATTTCGGACTGGGGTTCACCGCGCAGAAGGCGGTGGCCGAGCACTCGGCCAATCACCAAACCGACCGGCTCAATCAACTGCTCTCCACCATCTTCTGGTCGTTCGCCGCGGTCGGCGGCGCGCTGCTGATCGTGTTCCTTGCGGGCAAACCACTGTTCCTGAAATGGACCCACGTGGACCCCGCGCATTGGGACAGTTTCGGGCACGCCTACGTCATCTTTTTCTGCGCGATGGCGATCGCCTTCCCCCTCGGCATCTTTCCAGAACTGCTGCGCGGACTGCAGCGCATCGATCTGGCCAACTGGTTGGTGATCGGGTCGACCGTGGTCAACCTGGGCCTCATGGCCTGGGGGCTGCTGCACGGCTGGAGCCTGCCCACGATCGTGTTGATCAGCGTGGCCACCACCGTCGCGCCCAATGCGCTCGCTTGGTTCATGGTGATGCCCCGCATCCCCGGCATCAGTCTGCACCCCCGACACTACCGCTTCTCCGCCGTGCGGGGCGTGTTATCATTTTCGCTCGTCGCCTACCTGATCACCTTCACCAACCTGATCATGGCGCGCACCGATCAGGCCGTGATCAGTTTTTCCATCGGGGTCGGGTTCATCGCCCTTTACCAAGCCGGGTATAAGGTATCGGAAATGTTCGGACTGTTCTCGGTGCAGATGCAGGACGCGCTCACTCCCGCCGCCGCGCAGATGCATATCCAGAATGACCAAGCCGGTATTCGTGATCTGCTGATCAAGAGCTCCTCGTTCACCCTGCTGCTCACGACCCCACTTTACGCTTTGTCCGCCGCTTACCTGACCCCGTTGGTGAAGATCCTTACCGGACTGGATGAGCTCGAACCCGATACCTTCTGGGTGGGCCAGGCACTGTTGCTCGCGACCTACAGTTCGCTGATCACCAACAGCTGTTCGAAACGTATTCTCATGATGTGCGGCTGGGAGAAACGACTGCTCCGCATCAGCCTGGTCGACGCCGTCGCGAATCTGGTGCTGAGCCTTGTCCTCGTGCACCAACTCGGCGTTTTGGGCGTCGCCCTGGGTACCATGATTCCAACGGTATTGGTCGGCTGGTTGTGGGTGCTTCCGCTGACTTCCCGGTTCGCCGAAACCGGATTCTTCCGCCTGCTGGCAGAAATCTGGGGGCCGGTCCTATGGCCATTGGCCGCTGGCCTCGGCGTGCTGGCCGCCTTGATTGGGTTTGCTCCCTTCCCGCCCGATGGCGGGTTCCTTGATTGTGTCTGGCGCGGATTGTTGGTGATCGCTCCCGTCGGCCTGCTCGGTCGTTCCACCTTCAAAGCCCTGCGTGCTTCCGGATGAGCCTGCCCTCCATTCTGGTAATCGATCCGGCTCCTGCCGTGGCCGAGCTGTTGACCAAGGCATTCGCCCATCAAGCTAAGGTCACTCGCGTGCAATCGGTTGCTCAAGCCGAGCACATGCTCGATGCCGAAGAAGTCTCCGTGATCGTCTGCCGCGATGATCTGCCCGGTGAAACCGGCATCATGTTTTTCAGCCGCCATCAAAAGGGTCCACTGTGGCAGCGTCGTATCCTGCTGTGTCCGCAGGATCACTCGGAGCTCACCATTTTCTTGATCAACGACACGGGGATTTTCCGCTGCATCGCGCAGCCGATCGAACCCTCCGTGCTGGTGCAGGCGGTGGAAGTAGCCCTGCATGACTCGCGCCGTATTCAGCAGTTGGTTGCAGCCGAGGAGGAGAACACGCACCTCAAACGGCGGCTTGCGGAAGCGAAGCCTACATTGAGCCAACAGATCTCGATGGGGATTCAATCCCTGCCCCGTCTCGTGACCGTGGTGGTGGTGAGCTTCGGCGGGATCTTTCTGCTCGGAGTCATCACTTTGCTGGCGCTTTACCTGCTCAAGTCACTCCTGGGCATCGACCTGATTCCCGGCGCGCATTTGAGCGACGCGCTGCCCAAATGAAAGCGTGCTCCGCGTTCCTGCTATGGGCGGGACGCTAGGACCCGCTAACCCGGCGATTCCACCGCGGGTCCCAATCCTAAAACATCGTCCCGGGTGATAGCAGCATCTGCTCCAGGCGCTGAGCCAGGGCATCCGTCTCCTGTTCAAACCGAGACTCGCTCCACAACTCCCGGGAAGCACTGATGATGATGTGCGTTCCGGGGTCGGCCAGAGGCCAAGAGGTGCCTTTCAGATAATCCGCGTAAGACGCGAGCAAGCGCCCATTCTGCCAAAACAATTGCCGATACAAATTTTGCTCGTCCGCCATGATCTGCCCCGCGTCGTCCACCGGCTCCAGTTCGCTCCCTCGATAGCGCATGCACACCACCAAGGTGTGATGCCTGCCATCGTTGGACGGGTCATACCATACCATAGCCATGGCGGGTGACTGCTGCATCAATCGCACTTCCCGCGCGTGCGGGCCAATGGTTCGCACCAGCGCTCCGGCGGGAATATCAATCGGTTGGGCCCGCACTCCGGGTAGGGAGGAGCCCACGAAGGGAATCAACAGATACACCACGGCCAACGGGCGAACCCATGCCGGCGAACCCAAGGGGGCATCATCGGCAACGGCAGGCTCCTTCCGTAAAGGCTCCCGCAACCACCAGAGACGTCCGGCCAACGACACCACCATCACCACCGGATTCCAGGCCAACAAGGGGATCGTCCCGGGAA
>CAKZMS010000228.1 GCA_937128785.1 uncultured Opitutaceae bacterium
CCGACGAGGCCGAGGAGCTCGACGTATTTGCCGGTCTTACCGACCTCCTTGACGAAATACTGACCCAACGCCACGCAGCCGGAGTAGTTGTCGGAGAGGATCTGGGAGGCGGCTGCATCGGTGGCATTGATCTCACGATCCATGCAAAACACCGGCACCCCCGCGGCCTTGGCCTTGCGCACATTGGCGATGGAGCCATCGGCATCGGTCGGGTTGAAGAGAATGGCGCCGTAGCCCGAGGCGATGATGTTTTCGAAATGGGAGGCCTCGGCCGCCGGGTCGTTTTGGGAATCAAAAATCGTCGCCTCGTAACCGAGCTCGATGGCCCGATCTCGGGCGGTTTCGGCGAGCACCACGAACCAAGGATTGTTGAGTGTGGAGATCACGACCGCCACGCGCTTGGCGGCTGGTTCGGCCGCGGAAGATTCTTCCGATGGTGATTTCGCGCAGCCCGCGAAAATGCATGACAGCACCAGCAGACCGAACGTGGAACGGAGAAAGGAGGACAAGGGGAGATGGGGCATGATCGAAGGGGTGGGGATCAGGTGGTTACCCTGGGAAGTGTCGGGTAAGTTGGCAAAGAGATTGGCCGGGCGATAAAGGAAGACCGGCCATGCTATGATATTTATCCGAACATTACTTCCAAAATCCTGCCACAAACTGACGGTTTCCTAAGACCCGATGAATCGGGATTGAGGAGGAAAGGAGAATCATCGGGCTGGGCTGAAGGGATCGGCGAGGCGGGCTTCGATGAAGGAGGTGATGTCTGCGTGGTCACCTTTGGGGTGGAAGCCAAAGACGCAGACCGCGTCGGTGCCGGTGTAGGCGCGTTGGTCCTCATCGCGACCGTAGCTGAAGATCACCATGTTGGTGCCCTGGCGCCAACCTTCGTCCCCGGCGGTGTCCGGGCCGGCATCCTTGACCCCGACGTAGAGCACCTGCGGATCGGCCGGATCGCTGTCGACGAGATAGAAAAAGGGCGAGGGAAAGTCGTTGCCGAAGCTCGGTTCCAGATAACCGAGTCCCCCTTCGATGAGCTCGCGGTGCACGCCGTCCTGGAGCACGTAGTAGTCCTTCTCGACGGAGGCTTCCTGCTCTCCGCCGACGGGGCCTTCGTAGAGGAAGGCGTATTTATCGAGGGCCCGGATGACTTTGATCGCGGCGTGGGTGGGGAAGAAGTGATATTCGAGGATGTAGGTGTCGTTCTGGGAACGCATGACGAGGTGTTCGCCCTCGAGGCGACCGTCGAAGGTGAGCGGCCCTTTGTCAGGTCCGACCCAGTAGGTGTTGGCGCCGCTGTCGCGCTGGGGGTGGTCGAAGTTCCCGTTGCCGAAGTTGGGCCAGCCGCGGTATTCGTGGCGGCCGCCTCGGGAGGAGGAGGTGTTATGGCCACGGTCAGCGTCGTTGCCGATCCAGTCGTTGCCGGCCAGATCAAACGCGCTGTTGAACCCACTGCGGCCCTGGGTCTCGCCGGTCTCAAAATACCAGGTGCCCCCGGCGGTGGCGATTTTCCAGCACCAGTTGTCGAAGTGGCGGACGCGGGTCACGACGACTTGATCCGGCAGCGGGGAATAGGGTTCGCCGGCGGCGGGCTCGGTGGCGGGACCTTCGTGGTCTTCGAGGGGCAGCATCCAGTCCGCGCGGCGGGCGAAATCGGCCTGAATGTCGGGCAGCCACTGGCGCACGCTGTCCGCCCCGGGGCCGTCATACCAGTGGTTCCGATCCGGGTCGCGCTGCACGTATTGGCCGCCCCATCCCTCCTGGTCAGGCTGTTCGGGGTCGTTGATGCCGCGCAGACCGCTGATGAGATGGAGGAAGGTGGGGGTATCCCCTTCCTGCATCCCGGGACTGTCGGGATAGAATCCACTGCGTGGATACACGGCACCCAACGGGCCGTGGTCCTGGCGGATATGGGTGTTGAGCCATTTGAGGTTTCCCACGTCGCTGTCTTGCGCGAACATGCCTCCGTAGGTTTTCTGGGAGACGATGACAAATAGCTCGGGAAAAGTGTCGAGCAGCCATTGGCCTGAGCCATCCTGACCGGTCTTGGAGCCGAGCCCGATCATGAAGACCCGCAGCTTGCTGATAAAGGCCTGGAGCTCTGCCGCACTGCGGGACTCACGCACGCGCCAGATGGCTTGGGCGAGGTCGGCCGGGCCGCCCCAGACCCCGACCCAAACCGGACGGGGATCGGGCCGGTCAACAATGCGAATGATGGCTTCGGACGCTTCTGAGTCGTGTGCCTCACCGACGATCTCATCGACCGGTTTGCCCCAGGTGCCGTCATTACCCTCGAAAGTGACGGCCCGCAGTTCGTTCGCGGTCGGATAGCGCACGTCGCGCTGGCGGAGGTTTTCGTCGACCTCGTCGTAGAGATCGAGCGCGTCGAGGATGTTGAGCTTGTTTGCGATGTTGGCGAACGTGCCGCCGGTGGCGATGAGTCCCTCGATATCCAGGTCGTTGGTGTAGAGGAGGAGCCGCACCATGGACTGGACGTCGTCGGGGTCGCTGCGTTTTTCGGGTGGTCCCCAACCGCCGCCGCCGGGAATGACATCGAGGGGCGGCATGTCGGAGAGCATGATCACCCGCGGTCGAGTGTCATCGGGCGCGGCCCACGTGGCGGCGGTCAAAACCAAACTTAGGGTTAAGGCAAAAACAGATTTGGGGCGGAATTTCATGGGCTGGGGGAACCGGAGGGGCTGAGTTGAAAACCAAATCTAGCATGTTGATACGCATACTGCTTCCCCTAAAAATGCATATAATAACGGTATTCTAAGTACATGATGCGCCCGGCGAAGCTGGACCATTGTCTTGCTCACTCGATTGATTCCGCCACTACATGGCCATTCCGATATTCGCGGGGCGTGCAGCCGCAGGCGCGGCGGAAGGCTTCGTTGAAGCGACTGACCGAGTTGAAGCCGGAGGCGAAGGCAATCTCGACGATCTTCTCATCGGTAGTCGCCAGGAGCCGTTGGGCGTGGGAAATCCGGTGGTGGGTAATGTAGTCCACCAAGGTGGTGCCGAAGACCTTTTTAAACAGGTTCATGGCGTAGTTGGGGTGGAGGTCGACCTCTTGGCTGATGCCCGCGACGTTCAAGGGTTCGGTGTAGCGTTGGGCCACGATGCACGCCATGAGCTCCACTTTGTTGAGCCCCCCTTTTTGCAGGGAGAGGCGGGAGGCCCGGGTGTTTTTGGCGGTGGTTTCGGGGAGTCGGGCGGCCAGTCGAGCCAGGCGGGCTTCCATTTCCAGCATGACGATGCTGCGCGCTTCGTGGCCTTCCTTTTCCAGGTCGTCCTGCCACTGGGCGAACATGGCGAGATCCAACGGCAGGCGTGGGCCCACCGTTTCGGACAAGACCTCTCCCCGCATGAGGGGTTCGGTGAGCCGGGACGGCAATTTGCATTGCAGAAACCAGGCCAGAGGAATGGTGGCGACGAAGTATTCGATGTCGCCGGAGTAGGCGATGATCTGGTGGGGGATGGCGGCCCAGAAGGCATTGAGCTGGCCGGCTTCCACCCGGACCTTCTGCCCTCCCAGCAGATAGGTGACGGATCCGGTGTGCAGCAGGTTGAGCTCGATCTCGTTGTGATGGTCCGGTCGCGGCATGGGCGAGGGGGCCCAGCGCACGCAGGTGAAGCCGTAGGGGGAAAAGTCGGGACGTTGGGGATCGAACTTCACCATAGTTAGGATTCCGCAGGTTTTTAGGCTAAACGCGGAAGAATTGCTATGGAAATCAGGTTATCTTGCATTTCGGCCCCGTCCTTTGGGCTGCCCCGTCCGGCTCAAACCTCGTAAGCTCTTGCCGGGAAACCCGCCCCTCCGACCTCCTTTTATCATGTCTGCTTCCCCTCTCACGCTCGGTGTCATCTTTGGCAACCGCGATTTTTTCCCTGATAAACTTGTGCCTGAGGCACGCGCCGACATCACCCAATTGCTGGGCGAGCTGGGCATCGAGGCGATCATGCTCGACGAGTCGGCGACCAAACTCGGCGGGGTGGAAACCCATCATGATGCGCGAGCCTGTGCCGAGTTGTTTCGGCAGCACCGGGACGAACTCGCCGGGGTGTTGGTGTGCCTGCCCAATTTTGGCGACGAAAAGGGGGTGGCGGACACGCTCAAGTTGGCGGAACTCGGGGTGCCCGTGCTGATCCAGGCCTATCCAGATGATTTGGATAAGCTGGATCCCATCCGGCGCCGCGATGCGTTTTGCGGCAAGATCTCCGTCTGCAACAACCTCCGCCAGGCAGGCATCGCCTATTCCCTGACCACTAAGCACGTGGTGCACCCGCACGACGCCACCTTCCGCGCGGACCTCGAACAATTTCTCGCCGTGTGTCGGGTGGTGAAGGGACTGCGCGGCGCGCGCCTCGGCGCCGTCGGGGCCCGACCGGGGGCCTTCAATACGGTGCGTTACTCGGAAAAAATTCTGGAACGCAATGGCGTCAACGTCACGACGGTCGATCTTTCGGAAATCCTCGGGCTGGCCGGCAAGCTGGGTGATGAGGACACGCGTCTTCTCGCCAAAGTGGACGAGATCAAGGCCTACGCGGACGCGACTGCGGTGCCCCCGGCCAAGCTGGCGCAGATGGCCCGCCTCGGCGTGGTGCTCGACGACTTTGTGGCCGCCAATCACCTCGACGCGACCGCCATCCAGTGCTGGACCTCCCTGCAAGCCAATCACGGCTGCAACGTCTGCACCTCCATGAGCATGATGAGTGAACAACTCCTCCCCAGTGCCTGCGAAGTGGACGTCACCGGGGTGCTGACGATGTATGCCATGCAGCTGGCCTCGAGTTCGCCCTCCGCGCTGGTGGATTGGAACAACAACTATGGGGCCGAAGACGACAAATGCGTGCTGTTCCATTGCGGTAACTGGGCCAAGTCCTTCCTGCCCGACGCCAAGGTGCTCAACGCCCCGATTCTCGGTTCGACCCTCGGCGTCGAGAACACCTGGGGCGCCCTCGACGGCCGGACCCCGGCCAATCCGCTGACCTATGGACGTATCACCACTGATGATACGAACGGTGTCATCCGCGCCTACGTGGGGGAGGGCGAATTGACCGACGACAAACTGCACACCTTCGGCAACCGCGCCGTGGCCCAGGTGCCGAAACTGCAGAAGCTCATGCACCACGTTTGTCGCGAGGGATTCGAGCATCACGTGGTGATGAACGCCTCGCGCACGGCGGGCGTGCTGGCCGAGGCGTTTGAGCGCTATCTCGGCTGGGACGTTTACCACCACGAAGCTCCGGAGGCGTAGACTCGCCATGACCGACCACGAACTCGAACTCAAAGCCGTCTCGCTGCGGCGATCACTCCTGTTGCTGATCGCCAAGGCCGGGGCCGGCCACACCGGCGGCGGGCTCAGCTGCCTCGACATTCTCAACGTGCTCTACAACCGCGTTCTCAACGTCTCCCCCGAGACGATCGATTCTCCCACCCGCGACCGCTACGTGCAGAGCAAAGGGCACAGCGTGGAAGCCCTCTACGCCGTCATGGCGGACCGCGGTTATTTCCCGAGCGCCGACCTCGATACGGTCTGCCGCTACCAAAGTCCCTACGTCGGTCACCCGACCCGCAAGATTCATGGCATGGAGATGAACACCGGCGCCCTCGGACACGGCCTTCCCATTTGTATCGGTATGGCGCTCGCCGCCCGCATGGATGGCACGTCGCAACGCGTCTTTACCTTGCTGGGCGACGGCGAACTCGCGGAGGGCTCCAACTGGGAAGCCGCCATGGCCGCGCCCCACTACAAGTTGGATAATCTCGTGGCGATTTTGGACCACAACTCCCTGCAAATCACGGGTCCCACCCACGAGGTCATGTCCAACGAACCTCTCGACGAAAAATGGCGCGCCTTCGGTTGGGAAGTGCGCACCGTCAACGGCCACGACTACGCCGCGCTCACCACTGCGCTCACCGAGCCAACTCCGGCCGGGAAACCCCTCTTTATCATCGCCAATACCGTCAAGGGTCGCGGGGTCAGTTTTATGGAAAACGTCGGCAAGTGGCACCATGGCGTGCCCAATGCAGACGAACTCGAGCGGGCGTTGTCCGATTTGGACGCTGCCGAGGCCGCGTTGCGGGAGGTGTCAGTATGAGCGCGCCCGCCCCCACGATGTTCACGCCTGAGGCTCTCGCGGTTATCGACCGCCTCGGTCTGGAAAAGGGCCGTGCCAATCTGGAAGTGTTTGCGGCCACGCTGCAGGAACTGGCGACCGCCGATCCCCACGTCATTGCCGTCACTTCCGACTCCCGGGGCTCCGGCAAGCTCGGTCCCTTCGGTCAGGCTCTGCCAGAACAGATCGTTGAGGTCGGCATCGCCGAACAAAACCTCGTCGGCATCACGGCGGGGCTGGCCGCGGGAGCGATCAAGCCGCCGAGGCGCCCGCGGCAGAGGCTGGCGGGCGCGGACAGCCAGGCGACCCAACTGAGCGCGATGGCAACGCGGTGGGGCCGGCCGAG
>CAKZMS010000229.1 GCA_937128785.1 uncultured Opitutaceae bacterium
CACCTTGAACATGACCAATCGGTTTGCCGATGCGACCATCCCGGCACCCGGTGAACCGGGTGAAGCGGAAACGGCGCTGCAGGCGGCTTGGACCCAAGCGCGAGACGAAGTCATCCCGCTGTTCGAGAATTTCCAATTCAACATGGGTCTCGAGAAGGCACTGCAGTTCATCACGGCCACGAACGCCTACATCGAACAGCGTGCCCCCTGGAAGCTGGGCAAGTCCGAGGATGTGGCGGATCAGGCCCTGCTGAGAACATCACTGGCCACCATGGCGGAAGCGCTCCGGCTCGGTTCATCGCTGCTGCAGGCGGTCACACCCGGATCGGTTGAAAAGATCCGTGGGGTGCTCGGTTATGCCGCTTCCGGCGATTGGCGGAGTGAGTTGGAATGGGACTTTCGACTGACCGGAAAACCGGTGGAGAAAACCTGCATTCTCTTCCCCCGGCCGGAAAAAAAGAACTGATCGATTCGCCCTTTGGGCGCGTCGGGTGTCATTGTCATATCTCCACGAGCGATGAAAGTGCTGCCGTTAAACCCGACTGAAAACGCCTCTCCCGAAGCGCTGCATGCGTTTTTAGCACAATGTCAGACGCAAGCCAAAGCGACCGACGCGGAGATTCTGGTAAGCATTTCGATCACCGTCGATGCCATGGATCCTCTCGCCGTGCTCGAGGCTATCTACGAGCCGGGTCACCCCCATTTTTATGCCGAACATCCATCAGACCAAACCGCCATCGCCGGAGCGGAAGTCGCGGCCGCGGTGAAGTTCTCCGGGAAACAACGCTTCGATCAGCTGCAGGCATGGAGCAAAAAGCTCTGCGGTAACACGATCGCCGTGGGAGCGGTCGACGCCACGTTCGGAGGCCCGCATGTATTTGTCGCCGCCTCCTTTCTGCCCGAAGTTGGATCCGAAGAACCCTTCGCGGCATTGTCGGCTTTTGTACCCTCCTGGCAGGTGGCGAGGGCCGGTGATTCCACGACCGCGGTGGCCAACATCAGTGTCGGGCCAACGAGTGATCTTCGACAGGTGGGTGAACGCATCCTGCGCGCGCATGCCCGTTTCGGGCGCATCAGCTTTGACGAGTCGGCGGCAGAAAGTGTCCCCGCAGAACCGGGTGGGATTGTTCGTCACGAATCAGGGGATTTCCGGGCGCGGGTGGCAGAGGCGGTTTCGCGGATTGCAGCCGGTGAGTTTGAGAAAATTGTTTTGGCTCGGTCAGTTGATCTCACGGCGGACCGTGCGTTTCATCCGCTGGCCGCGCTGAACGGATTACGGCAACGGTTTCCGGATTGTTTTTCTTTTTCCGTAGCGAACGGTGCCGGCCACAGTTTCATCGGCGCCTCGCCCGAGCGGCTGGTGCGGGTGAGTCAGGGCGTGCTCGAATCCGATGTATTGGCTGGTTCAATACGGCGGGGAAGCGGAGCGGCCCAGGACGCCCTGCTGGGGGATGAGCTTCTCGGCAGCGAAAAAGACCTGCGGGAGCATCACTTGGTTTTAAGTTCCGTGGTTCGTCGGCTGGTTCAGCTGGGGCTGAACCCCACCCACGCCGATAGGCCCCAGCTTCGGAAACTCGCCAACGTCCAGCATCTGCACACGCCGGTGCAGGCTCCGTTGACCGACGACGTCGGTTTGCTTGAAGCGGTAGCCCAGCTTCATCCCACGCCCGCCGTCGGTGGTTCACCGCGAGATCCGGCCGTCGCCGCCATTCCCGGTATCGAGGAATTCCCCCGCGGACTCTACGCCGGCGCCTTGGGATGGATGAATGCCCGGGGCGGGGGCGAATTTAGGGTGGGGATT